>JAIOSX010000078.1 GCA_021107345.1 Candidatus Aegiribacteria sp. | reverse complement strand
TCTCGGAAAAATGTGATCGGATTGGCTTTGTCAATCCAACTCTTCTAAAGAGCATTTCAAGTGAAAGACCATATTCAAACAATCCGAGAAATCCTATAGCCTCACATGCTTTCTTATCACCAGAACAGAAATAAAGTTCTTTGGACTCGCTCGAGGTTCGAAGAATCGTGATAGCTTCAATCTCTCCGGTATGAAGACCTTCGCGCATCTTCTGATCGAAAATATCCAATGTATCGCTTATTTCAACTGCTGTTGCACTGAAGATTTGAATCCTGCCGGCTTTCTCATCTGACTTAAGGTTAGTAGCAATCCGTTTTCCGGTGCTGTCGTAATAAAACTGAACTTCCTGTCTCGCAATGATCTCTGATACTTCCACATTATACGCAGTCAGAACCCCATCCCAGGCTCCAACTTTGTGAAGCTCAATGATGACATCCGCATCAAGAAGTACTAAGAGTGGTTTCGTAGACATCTGAATTCAGGTCTATTCCATAATCGGCAAGCACGATATCAAGTTCGCCAATGGTTGTTTCCAGAAGATGAGCCAGTTTTCCTATCGATATCTCACCATCATTGTATGCTTTGTATGCAAGAGAAGTATATCTTTGAGGTAGTGCCTTTGATTCCGGTTCATCATCCCTATCAAGGTCTTTATCTATGCTTTTGAGTTCGTCTGAAGATTCAATAAGTTTCGGTACGGATTTATCCATCAGTCCCAAGTTTGCGAGTCTCCAGAGAAGCGCTATCGTACTGACACTGTATCGTCTCGCCAGCATCATCAGGTCGAACCATCGGATTTTACCATCGTCTATAAGCCTGTTGAATTCAATTCTCAGAGATTCTTCGGGCATAAGAAGACTGCTGGAGAATATCTCCGCGAGTGTCTCATTACGTTTTCTAGCTTTCTCTGGAAGAGAATCTATTACCGAGGATACATTCCAGGTCATGAGATGAAACAGCTCATGCCCAAGGCTGAAGTTTTGTCTCCAGTATGGTTCTGTAGCGTTCAGCAGTACTCCATGATAAGTTTCAGGAAACCGCTTCCTCCGGGTGCCGGATCGTAAAGCAGTGATCAGCGTCAGATAGAATCCCGTTATGGAGATGCTATTGTCGCTGGACATACCTCATATAATATCATTGAATGATTCGAACGACATTCTAAACCTGTACTCTTCCAGCCTTTCCTTCACTTCATCAGCTTCATCAGTAGAGATAAGTCCCTTCCTGATCGCCTGTTCTATCAGACCCGGTGTTGTGAAGATTTTTCCAGGACCCATTTCAGCGATGGCTATCTTGATTGCCAGGCTGTCATCCGTACCGATGAACCAGCCTGTGCTTATCGCCACCGCTATGCAGGAAGCCTCTCCGGCATCGAGTCTGTGCATTAATCGCTCGATACTGAGATTTGTCTTATCATCAGTTACGGACACGGTACTTACCGCTCCATGCTCAATCAGATGCTCAAGAACTTCCGCTTGTTCGGAATCGGTGATTTCGCCTTTAACATGTGTAGTTACACGGAAGTCGTATTCAGTAAGAGTACTGAGCAGTTCAGAGCATTTCCCATGAAAAAGGTTTATCAGGATACACGCATCAAGCAGTACGACCAGTCTGGAATTCACTCGGAACCCTCACCAGGTATCATCACGGGCACCTGCTCCAAGGAAATCTCGTCAACGAAACTACTGAAATCTTCGTATTTGTCATCTCGACAAGCCAGTCTTCCCAACTCCAGACACTTGCCCCGGCTGATGCTTCCTCTGCGGAGCGCTTCCAGTGACATATTGATAACAGTACATCTGAAAAAATCTGGTTCTTCCAGGCGACCATCCTTATCGTTCTGATGCATAAGTCTCTTCAGGTGCTCACCTGCTTCGGTGCCCTCTCCTTCCAGCAAAGCCTCAAGCCTTGCCTGGCTGATAAGCCTGAGATTCTTCAGCCTGTACAACATCGCCTGTATGCTGACACCAAAGTAAAAGGCCAGCCTTGCAGCATCGTACAGCTGGATCTGCTGTTCCTCCGCGCTGTACCTTTCTTCGATTCGGGTGACATCCTGCTCGTCATACACCTCGGTACTCTCTCGAGATGGAGAACCTTTACCGATCTTCCGGATCATCTCATAACACCCGGATTCCGGCATCAGAAATCCAGCAGCAAAAACATTCGCCCTGACCTCTATCAGATCCTTACTCTCAGCGGTTCTGCTTACAACTGCGCCGCATGGCCATACTCATGAGCAAGTGAGAAGCGCTTTCTCAGACCGGGATGATGCTCATTGACCATGCATATGGAGCCCGGGTCACCAAGGCTTATAGTGAAGCCTGAGACATCATCAGGCATCTCCAATTCACCAGCATATACTCCCTGCAACTCCATCAGCTCACCGATGTTCTCTATCCTGTCGGCTCCCAGACCAAGTCGATTACGTTCCTTCAGAGCAATCCGGTAGCCCTGTCGGATTGCTTCGGCCTTATTCGCAACAGCTATCCTGTAACTCGGGACATGGGCCTCAGACATCCCTACACCCAGGATATCTCTGAGGTTGGCAGTTTCTCTTGCCAGCTTGATGCTCCTAACAACTGCTTCCCAGACCGTATCATCCTGAACACCGATAGAACGTCTGAATCTGACACAGGCTGGATCGAATTCCTCGACCTTCCTGTTCAGAAGATCCGACACAGTACACCCGAAGAAATCAGCGATCTTGAAAAGCTCCAGCGATTCGAGATCTCTGTTACCGTGTTCCACCTGCGCAATGGTTCCTCTGGATACACCGACCCATTCTGCAAGCTTATCCTGGCGTACACCCATTCTCTCTCTAAGATTGCGAATGGTATCACCAATATTGGACATACTCCTCCTTTC
The DNA here is from genome assembly GCA_021107345.1 of Candidatus Aegiribacteria sp. Next base: position 4,542 of record JAIOSX010000078.1, on the reverse strand, counting down.
AACTCTCAATGATTGAAGTATAAGCTTTCTGCCGAGCATGTCAAGACGATATATGACATTCTGTCCTAGATTGTTATATCTTGACATATTGTGATAATTGCTTATCATCTACACGAAACTGGAAGGAGGTGAGAAAATGGCAACGGATAGAAGAGCTGGAAAAGGTATTCCGCATGTCGGGAAACAACCGCGCTCCAGAAACAAAGATGGCTCATGGAGAAAGAAGCGTTCAGATGCTGGAAAGCCAAGAAAGAAGTAGTGCAATAACTGACCGCTCCATGACAGTCTTAGATGCTGACATCATGGAGCGGTCAACTACATAGATACCTGTTCTTGCATGAGACTCTCTTGAAAACCATGTTCACAAGCCTACGCTTATAGTTGATTGTAATTCTGCGAAAAGAATTCTGAAGAAACGGTTGGCATCTCTTCCCATAAACGACCATCAAGAACTCTGCCTTTGGCTTTCTTATTAACTCCGCCCCATTGTTTGAAGAAGAACGGGATATTTCTCTTATGACATTTCTCTCTAATCGCAGTAACCCATTCATTTTTTATGGGTCGAGAACCAGGACCTGATTCCCCACCAACAATCGCCCAATCAATATCCGATAGATTAACATCATTAACATCAGTAAGAAGAGGTTCAAATGATACAAATCTTATTTCCGGTCTGATTCTCCTAATCGAGTCAATTCGATCATAATGTCGGTTACTCTCTACAGTAACACCGATCCAAATATTAGGAGTAACCTCAAGTTTATTAAAAATCTCAACAAGCCTTTCCGGTCTTTTTGTTAAAACCTGATACGCATGCTGTTTGGTCTGTGCCATAATCTTGAATACTTTATTAACGAACTCAAATGGGACTTCTTGATGGAATAAATCACTCATGGAATTCACAAATACCAATCTTGGCTTTTTCCAATGCAAAGGAATTTCCAAAGCGCATTCGTGTGTTGTAACTTTAAAACCATTTCTATATTTCGGATTTCCCATAGCCTGAAGCCTTCTTGCCATTACCGCAGTATAGCAATTTTCACAACCCTCACTGATTTTTGTACAACCTGTTACCGGGTTCCAGGTTGCATTAGTCCATTCAATGTGAGAAATAGCTGCCATATCAAATCCCTCCTTTCTATGTAAACATATGTATACTATAGTTCAATGACAATGCTTCAGTTGAAATTAATGATTACACCTTCAGGGAAGGTTTTTCCATGCCTTTTCTTCCCATTTACCTTGATGGGTTCAACAACAATCATATCTTTGTTTTCAAGCTCTGTAAGAGCTTTTTTCATGTGTGGTGTGCAGAATGCCGTTTCATCTTCAATAAATATTTGAACATCAGAAGTATCAATTCCCTTTCTACCTGAGAACTGATTCGATATTTCCTTTAGTAATATCGGTAGCCATGAATCCTCATCACTGAAAAGAACATTTTGCTGGGGATTTGTTGAATCTGAGAATCGAAAAGAACCCCTTGGCTCAACTTTCCACATCGCTTCTTTCATCTTTTTGAACCCAGTTTGATGATTAGATATGAAAAACAGGTAGTAAATAATTCTACCGTGATCATCTCTCATCTCGAAATGTCTTATATATCGGGCAATTGTACCAAGTCTCGCATAATAAGCATCTCTCAAAGCAATGACGCGATTTGAAGTGTTGTTAAGATCAATCGGTATTCCTTCATCAATACCGAAAGCAAGTTGAATGTGCTTTGCTATCTCAGCTTGATCCAGCTTCAACCATCTATTCATCGAATCAACCATAAAAGTTATGAGACATTCACAGCTTTTACGTTTCATTAGTTTTTCAATGATACTGAACGGAATACCTTTGAAGCCAAATGGATCAATAAGAGCAAAGGTTGGAGGTTGGGAGATAACTCTTATTCCGGATAATAATGTATCCAAGCATTCCTCGAATGAACAATGTAGGGGTATTACGTCATAATTGATGGGAACATCAATCTGCTTTATTTCTTTCTTCAAGTTTTCAATACGATCAAAATCTGTATCACTAAACAGAAATACAACATTTCCAGTGAGTTTCCTAGAGTGGTTTACAGCTTCTGACAAAGCAATTATTGGTGAGCCGGGTTCTCCTCCTTCATATCTGCCAGGTCCACAAAAACCATCAAGATAAATCAGACTATTTGACCAACTATCAATAATCGGAAACCAGGCCTGCAAATAGCGCTTGAGGATATCATGTTTCGCAAGTGTATGTGGCTTCGCTTCCCAGATTGTTTCTTCAGGGATAGCCATCTAATTATTTCCTTTCTTAAATATCCTTCATTATGGTCTGGTGATTAGCGTCAAATAAGATTCCGTTTCAGATAATTTATGATTGAACAATATTTTTATTGTACAGCTAATAATTCTATTTGTTTCTCAATCTTTGCACTAGTCCATGCCATGATAGAATTAAGCGCTTTATCTATTTCCCCATTACTGGATTGCAGAAGAGCATAGAGGCATTCGATTTCCCAAGACCATTGTTCTGCTTGAAGAGTGTTCTTCCCAGTTATTTTTTTATCGCTGCACCAATCCTTGATGTATTTAATCATTTCACCGGATGGTCGAAATCCTTGGTCATTATGCTCGGATTCAAAGATATTTCCCTCAGCTATTGTATCCCCATCGTGAGAAAATGCATTTCTGATGCAATATGAAATGCTAATTGGAAGTCCATATACATCAAGTATATGTATCGAATCAGCTGCACATGCATCCTTTCCTTTCATAGTAATAATTGTCTTTACAAGTTTCGAGTGTTCAGCATTATTTCTCCAGTGTGGCCATGTGCATAACCAGAAGTCTAATGCCTGAAATGCAAGATCATATATTACCCATGTAATAGTAGTATAATTCTGAAACGCGAATGTTCTTGCTACGCTGAAAGGTAGCTCCATATCATTTAGTCTTATAGAGTTATTTTCAGTAAGATCACTTTCACCAAGCATCCTGTCTAGGAGAATTTCTGAATATTTTCGTCCAGGTAATGATATTAATGCTCTTTCTAATAATCGGAGTGCTTCGCTACATGCGCTATGCGCTTCTTTAGTCACATTTTCAGGTAGAATATCAGGAGTGCTGTAAAACATTTGAGCGTTTCGAATAGTTTCTATAGTACAATTAATACCATTCCGAAGGAATTCAGTACTCATCTGTTATCCTCCTCAAGACGCTCTATCTCTCGCTTGAGATCTTCTTTAACACCCTCGAGTACCCAATTTCTGAACGGGATCATACTTGGATAGTCCTCTTCACTTAATCTCTTCTCAGCATCCGATATCGCTTCATAGAATACATTCGCAACTTCCCCTACAGGGGCACTCCATGATCTATATGTATACGGTTGGAGAGAACTCCAAATCTTATGTTTCGTCCTTTCATCACATGTAGCAGCAATATCACAAGCTGATTCGGCAATCGTTCTCCATGCTTTAGAACCATCTTTATATACCGATCCAATTCTAACCCATTTCCATATATCCTTATATTCTTTATTGGATGTGCTTTTAAAATGTCCTGCAACCAATTCAGGTACTACCCGCCCATAAGGGTCAACATCATGTAAGTATTCTGGAAAACTATAGCCTAGAAAATCCTTACTATCTATGAATTCTAACATTCCTTTGACAGCTTCTTGTTCATCTGGGTCAATATCGCCTTTCTCTGGGAGCACCCTTACGATTTCAGATATCCGGCTATGAACAGGTATAATTTTGAATTCATCATCAGATGCTGCCATCTGCAATCGCATCTTCAGTGTTTTATAAAGCCAGCGTATACTTGGTAATTCAGCTTTAAATATGTCATCGATTTCAAGCATTGTGTTATCATTCCAAAAGCTCATTTGTGGGAGATTGACAATTTTGCTTAGTATCCAATCAGAAATTTCTTTCGGTAACTGGAAATCACTATCTCTATTATGAATCAATTTCAATGTATGTATTGTGTGAAGGATCTGATATGTTGCAGTTTCTTTTTCATCTATATCTAAAACATCGAGTAATCGGTTTGCAATGTTCTTGAACTTTTTGAAGTCAATACTAGCGGTAAATGATAGCAATGCAAGATATTCTGTAGTCTTTCCGTTTGAAGTAAATAAACCTTCGTGTTTACGAAGCATTTGAATCTCAGCAGTACTATCATGAGTTAGTTCTCTTCTATATAATGCGATAAGTAAGCCTATCTTATGAGTTTCGCAAAGTGTCCAGGATAAAATCGTCTCACACAATTCAGCAGCTTCGGATGAACCTTTTCTTTCTCTAACAGTGAATAACCATTCGTTACATATGTTGACTGCAAAGTTATGCTGGAAACTATCTATATCTTGCTTAAATAGTTCCTTTATGATTTGCGCGATTCTGCAGTCTTCTTCTGCGTGCCGACCAAGCTCGAAAGCAACTTGTGAGAAACCCCAACCTCCTTGATTTCTGAAGTAAGCGGATACACTATTAATAGTGTCAATTATCTCATTTACGGATTCACGAAGTAACAAATATTTTGCCATTTCTCTGGAATACTC
>JAIOSX010000297.1 GCA_021107345.1 Candidatus Aegiribacteria sp. | reverse complement strand
TCTTTCAAGGTTCAGGGCCAACGTATTCTATCAGAGGGGCTGTATAGCCTGTGCCATCAGATCCATTCCCCATGAGATTCTTTCATTCGAAGAACTCGGTCTCCCGAAAGTTGTAAGAACCTTCGCAGATAAACGGCAGGGTCTGATTCTTGTCACCGGTCCGACAGGATGCGGCAAATCAACTACACTTGCCTCAATACTCCGGAAGATAAACGCTACAAGGCATTGTCATATCATAACCATTGAGGATCCCATAGAATATGTGCACCATCATGATAAAGGTATCATTAATCAGAGGGAGATCGGACAGGACACAAAGTCCTTTGGCAATTCACTGAGGTACGTGTTGCGGCAGGTTCCGGATGTAGTTCTGATAGGTGAGATGAGGGATCAGGAAACAATGCAGGTGGCCCTGAATATAGCCGAGACAGGTCACCTTACACTGGCCACCCTGCACACCAACTCCACATATGAATCCATCAACAGGATTATCGACTCGTTTCCAGCGGAAAGCCAGGATCAGGTCAGAAGTCAGCTGTCATTTGTAACCATAGGCATACTTACGCAGCAGCTGATACCGAAAGCCAGAGGAACGGGCAGGGTACTGTCTGCGGAGGTCCTTGTCTGTAACCCGGCAGTCAAGGCGACGATTCGCCAGGATAAACTTCACCAGATATACGGGCTTATGCAGGCCGGTCACAAATACGGTATGAGAACGATGAACCAATCCCTCTTTGAGCTGTACAGGAAGAAGGACATAACTAAAGAGGTTGCTATGGAACGTTCCCATGATACAGGTGAACTGGAACAGATGATCGCAACCGGAAGAGACATTATTTAGCAATAGGAGGCGGAAATGCCTGAATTTAGATGGGAAGGAACAAACAGGGCCGGCAGAAGAATGTCGGGGACGATTTCTGCCACTAAAAAGGCAGAAGCACAAGCACTCCTTACTCAGAGGGGGGTGAATGTAACCAAGATCAAGGGTAAAGCGTTCGATATATCCACCTTCGGTGTAATAGGGTCAGGTGTCAAGGATAGAGAACTTTCAACATTTACCCGGCAGTTCGCTGTGATGATCGACGCTGGACTTCCCCTCGTCAAATGTCTTCAGATACTTGCTGACCAGCAGGAAAATAAGGTTTTCCAGGAAGTTATCGAAGATGTTACGGAGTTTGTAGAGAAGGGTGGAACCCTTGCTGATGGCATGGGGCAGCATAAAAAGGTTTTTTCAGATCTATACGTGAACATGGTTGCAGCAGGTGAGCAGGGCGGTATTCTGGATACAATCCTTAACAGGCTTTCCACTCACCTTGAAAAATCAACCGCTCTCAAGAGCAAGATAAAGTCAGCCATGATGTATCCTATGGTTGTTCTTATAGTAGTTATTGTGGTTGTAATGGCTCTACTGCTTTTCGTAATACCCATATTCGAGAAGATGTTTGAAGATATGGGCGGCGCGCTGCCGGCGCCTACTCAATTCGTTGTAAATCTTTCCGAGTTTGTCCAGGGCAACATTCTTCTCATCCTGATTGGCTTTGCCGCAATGATCGCCGGTTACAAGATGTACTACAGAACCAAGAATGGTGAGAAGGTCATTGATACCGTTAAGCTCAAAATGCCTATTTTCGGCATACTGCTGCGAAAGATGTCAATAGCCAGATTCTCCAGGACTCTGGGTACACTTATCTCAAGTGGTGTATCGATACTTGATGGTCTGAACATAACCGCGAAAACCTCAGGAAACAGGATCATATCGGATGCAATTATGGAAGCACGGACCAGTATCTCCGGAGGCGAGAACATCTCAAATCCTCTGCAGGCTTCCGGTGTTTTTCCGGGCATGGTGACCCAGATGATAGCAGTGGGCGAAGAGACCGGTGGAATTGATACTATGCTCATGAAAATCGCAGATTTCTACGAGGAAGAAGTTGATACTGCTGTTGCAGGTCTTACTGCAACACTCGAACCGATCATGATCGTTATTCTGGGGGCGATAGTCGGTGGTATAGTTATTGCCATGTACCTTCCGATCTTTGATATGATCGGTACTGTAGGAACCGGCTGAGAATCGGAATAACAGAGACGTCAAATCCCTGCTGTTCCGAAGAACTGCTGCAGTATGTATAAGGATACACTTACGATGACGCGACGCACCTGGTTTCAGGTGGGGCGCGTCATTGTATTTGGTCTTTTCGTGTTTTTCGGTATACTGTTCCTTGGCTGGTCAAGTGTTGGAAGAGTCTATTCCATCGTAGGATCCGTGGTTGTCCTTTCAGTATTCCTGGATTTTCTTTTGAGAAGGACCATGAAAGAGAAGGAATGGCAACTGTGGGTCGTATTCATTCTGGATTCGATCATGGCCTCACTCCTGATTCGAATGGCAGGCGGTTTCGACGGGCCCTTCACCGCATTTTTCTTTATTCATACTTTTACAGCGGGTGTATACCTTGGTATACGCGGTGGTGTAACAATAGCGGTACTGGATTCACTCATGATAGCCTCCCTGGCTTTCATTACAATTTCCGAACTTGTTGATGTTTCACCCACAGGGAGTGCTTTTGAAAGATTGATGAATACTGTCCCCTCGGATATTTCTTTTCAGTACGCTCTTCTTTTCGTGATGATATACGCTGGATTTCTAACAATTACCGGGCTTGTTTCAGGATACCTGTCACAGCATCTGCTGCTGGAAAAGGGAAGGGCTGAGGGGATTCTCAGACAGCTCCGTGAAGCAAGGACCATGTCACGCGAAATACTTGAAAGCCTTTCAGACGGTATACTGGTCATAGACAATTCGGGAAACCCCGTAAGTATCAACCAGTCCGGCCGTGAAATACTTTCGCTGGGTGATAAATGGCGTGAACAGGTATACAACACGAACATATATACAATGCTGAAAGAGTTTCAGTTGTCAGACGGCATGCCTCCGGTTATAGAATTAAGTATGAATGAAGCTATTCTGGAATGCAGAATGGGCACATTTCTTGATCATGAAGGTAACTCAGCGGGAGCCCTTGTGGCCATGACTGATATTACCGAGACATTCGAGCTGAAAAGGCAGCTTCAGGAACAGGAAAAGCTGGCGGCAATCGGCAGGCTCTCAAGTACCATGGCGCATGAGATCAGAAATCCTCTGGCATCCATGAGCGGTGCCGCTCATATTCTTCAGATGGGAACTCTGGACTGGAAGAAAACGGACAGAATGACTGAACTGATAAGCAATCAGGCGAAGAGAATATCGGAGATAATAGAGGGTTATCTGGAGCTTTCCCGTGAGAGTACCGTTTCCTATACAAACTCTGTATCTCTTGAAGCTGTTGTGAATGAAGCAATTGATGTGGCCAGACAGGGTTTCAGTGGACTGATCGAGATAGGATCTCACATAGAGGGCGATTTCATAGTATTCGGCAACCAGGCCAGGCTCGTGCAGCTGCTTACGAACATCATGCGTAACAGCGTTGAAGTTCTGGAAAACTCATCCGACGGGAAAATTACGGTTTCCCTTGTAAAATCTTCCATGGAAGGTATGGTTGAACTAAGCGTACGTGACAACGGACCGGGAATACCTGATGAAGTTATGGTCCAGATATTTGACCCGTTCTTCACCACCAAGAAGGAGGGTACTGGACTTGGCCTCTTTGTTGCCAGGAAAGTGGTTCATGATCACAGGGGGCATATGGGTATCGAATCAGAACCCGGAGCAGGTACAATTGTCAGAGTAAGCATACCGATCGCACCTCCTGATGCCGTTGCAACTGAAATAGGAGGGAATTAACCATGCGTAAATCTCTATCTGTAATGATTGTTGATGATGAGAAACCCATGCTGGAATGGCTGTCCATACTTCTGGAAGAGCATGGATACGATGTGTCGTCCTATTCTACAGGAGAACAGGCTGTTGAAGCCGGTTTGAAATCCATGCCGGACGTACTTGTAGTTGATGTTAAGATGCCTGGAATAAGCGGTTTCGATGTTCTGTCACAGCTCCAGGAGAGATCCCCCGGTCTTATCGGTATAATAATGACAGCCTTCTCAAGCGTGGATTCCGCCGTGAAGGCAATGCGGAAAGGGGCCACGGATTATCTTGTAAAACCCTTTGAAGTCGATCAGCTCATGATCGCGATAGAGAAAGCTCTAAGTGAGAAAGAGCTGAAGAGGGAGAACAGGGAACTCAGGAAAAGAATTCGATCGAAATACTCTATTGAGGGAATAATCGGGAAATCCAGACCCATTGTTGAACTGCTTGAAAAAGTAAGGATGGTTGCGGACAAAAACAGCACCATACTGATAACAGGTGAAAGCGGTACAGGCAAGGAACTTATCGCCAGGGCCATTCACAGTATAGGTTCCAGATCTGACAAACCCTTTATGGGTGTAAGTTGCGGAAGTTTTTCCCGTAATCTTCTTGAAAGTGAACTGTTTGGTCACATGAAAGGTTCGTTCACAGGCGCTCATAAAGACAAGGAGGGGCTCCTTGTAGCCGCAGAGGGAGGGACATTCTTCCTGGATGAAATTGGTGAGCTTGACAGGGAACTGCAGGTTAAACTTCTGAGAGCGCTCCAGGAACGTCAGGTGCTCCCTGTAGGCGGGACCAGACATGTTCCATTTGAAGCCAGGATAATAGCGGCCACCAATGCCGACCTTGGAGAAATGGTAAAGACCGAGAATTTCAGAGCGGACCTCTATTACAGATTGAATGTTATTCCTCTTCATGTTCCCGCTCTTCGGGAAAGAAGATCTGATATTCCATTTCTTCTGGATAAATTTCTTGAAAACTATTCCAGCGAATCAGGCGAACTCATCAGGTCAATCACATCTGAAGCAAGAACTATCCTGTCAAATTACAGCTGGCCCGGAAATGTGCGTGAACTTGAAAACGTTGTTGAGCGCCTTTGTGTAATGACGCGGACTGAAGAAATTGGAGAGAATGATATTCCGGACTTCATAAGATATCCGGATGAAGAAGAACAGATACCTGCGGATTCGGAAATAAAAGCTGAGCAGCCTTCAAAGAAGAATCCCACACTGGATGAGATAGATAAGGCTTATACACTGTATGTGCTTGAGCACCAGGCTATGGGGCAGAAGCGTCTCGCCGCAAAAATCCTGGGTATCAACGAGAGTACTCTCTACAGAAAGCTGGAAAAATACGCAAAGGAACAGGATGATTCCTAATCTGTGCAGGACCAATCAGCGCCTGTTCTTATCTTTATTCTGTTTTCTGATACTGTTTTTTATCGCTTTCATTACCGGACAGAAGGGGATACCCCCCGAAGACGGAGGTGAATTCCTTACGGTAGCCCGGCTTGGAGGTGTCAACCATCCACCCGGCCTTCCGCTTCTAAGCCTTTCATCAAGACTTTCATGGATATTATTCGGTAAAGAGGGTTTAAAAGTACTGTTCGCGCTTGCAGCGGCATCAGCGCTTCTGCTGATAATGAAAAAGCAGTCTATTGCATTACTGCTGTTTTTGGCAGGCATATTGCTTCTTCCAGCGGTTACCGGCAGGATCCTGATATGGGATGCGTACGGTCCACTGTTTTTTATCTTTGCCTTGACCCTTTACAGAAAACCGACTTTCAATTTCGAAGGCGGATATCTGATGGGATTTGCAATGGCAATTCATCCCCAGGGGATATTTTTACCGGTGCTGTTCAGATGGAAGAATGTTTCAATACTGAAATTCGCATGTGGTCTGCTGCTTGGATTAAGTATTTATCTGGCGCTTCCCGTTTTTTCTGCATCAGGGGCGATAGTTGACTGGGGAAACACAGGGTCGGTTGGCAACTTCATAAGGCAGGTCACTGCAGGAGACTATAGAGAAGTATACGGCAGTAGTATGGGCGGTATTTCGGTTGATGTTCTGCTGCGACATCTTGGTGCCATGTGGAGGATCGTATGGCCAGTCCTTCTTCTACCGATTGTCATTGGGATGGTCAGGCTTTTCGGAACGAACAGAAAACTTATGATCAAGCTGGAAATTCTGATAGTTGCCGATCTACTCTTTGTGACATTGATCAATCCTATGGCAGCAGGGACATCACAGACCGCCGTGGTATCTCTATTCGCTATTGTTGTAATTTCAATGATCGGTATATCTGCATTGGAAAAAGTGAGGAAGAGCGTGGGGCTGATTGCAGCAGGTGCCGTTCTGACAGCGGGAGTGATGTTGTGGAATCCGCTGCCTGATCAGGAAAATGAAATCAAGGATTACTTCGCTCCGGCACCGTACGAATCGGTTTTCTTTCTCAGAAACAATGATCTTCTCTATGGTGGATGGGTTCTGAAATATGTGGAGGATAGAAGGCCGGATATCGTCTTACTCTCCACTGAAAACTTTTCCGGATGGTTCGAGAACATGGTGGTATGGTTTAATCCCGATATTGATCTATCCAGAGGTGTTTCGGATGTGGGTGATTACAGTATGTCCTGCGAGGAAGTAGCCGGCCTTTTAATCGACGCAACCATTCAGGATAATCCTGGAAGGAAATTCCTCGGTGATTTGTGACATAATGAGTGCATAATGGAACAAGCGTCTTGCAATTTGCAATAGACATGCTTCTTCAGACACTCAACTTTACTGCACTGAGATGGCTGAATATACTTCTATACAGGGAAAAATTGTTTGATTTACCATCTTGGCAAACATATTGCTTGGTTGTATAGTAAGGAACAAAATAAGTTTATGTTAATCGTAACTCTAAATAGAAAGGAACCAAAATGAAAAAAGGTTTCACGCTCATCGAGTTGATGATCGTTGTGGTCATCATCGGTATCCTTGCTGCCATAGCGATACCGAAGTTCTCAAGTGTCAAGGATCAGGCGGAGCAGGTATCCTGCAGAAGCAATCTAAGGTGCCTGGGAACAGGTGAATCCATATACCACGGCACATACAGTAACTTCGGAACTGTTGCCGCGCTTGCTGCTGCCGGAGTGATGGATAACGCGAGCCTGCTCTTCTGTCCTACAGGTGCTGGCATTGCATACGTAGCAGGTGCAGTATCCGCCACAGGTTACAATATTCCATGCGCTACTCTTGCTCCTCCTCTTTCTCATGGTAGTATTGTAACTGGTATAGCGTCCTGGCAGTAAAAGTCTGATTTATCAGATTACGAAAGCGGCGGGTTTAAACCCGCCGCTTTCACATTATTCTAAAATAGTCACAGGTTTGAAGGGTAAAACCTGTAGATTGTGTGTCCATCGATATTAGCAAACGGTTCAAGCACATCTCCCCGGCCGATTCTTGAAAAGAGTTCAACTGAGTTTTCATCATCGAATGGTGCGGGGTTACTTTCTAGAAGGATAATATAATCTATATCCAGCTCTTCAAGAATCTTTATTTCATACTCAATACTGTTGCTTAAATATAAATGCGCGGCAACAGGATGCTCAAATGCGGTAATCCACCTGTGATTAGAGAAATAGCGCTTTCTATCAAAAAATGAAAGGATTGTTGAATTACCCGGAAGATGGGAATTCATCCATAGTGTTGCTTTCAGTTCAGGTTGTTTC
>JAIOSX010000066.1 GCA_021107345.1 Candidatus Aegiribacteria sp. | reverse complement strand
TTGTTGAAGAGCTGGTACCTCATCTTCGAAAACTAGGGTACAACGGTGATATCCCTTAATTGCTTGGTTAACTTCATTTAGTAAATCAATTCCGAAATATCTCAGATGTGATTCATATGGATTCAGAAACTTCGCAAACTATAGACTGAGAGTCAGAGCCTTATGTGCTTAAATTGGATAGGTGCCCCTGTTAATGGTGTAGAGCCCACGGTTGGCGCCTCGATTCCCGATCTACTCGAACCTTTGGTGGACCAAAGCTGAAACTTGAATATCAACTGAATTCAAGGGTTTCTAACTCAAAGCCCCATAAGACTTATCGGAATCCGCTCATTTACGCCATGGAGCTTGCAGATGAAATGAGGAGGGAGGGGTTGAATCAGGCAGAACTCGCCAGAAAACATGGGATTTCAAGGGCAAGAGTAACCAATGGATGGTACTACTGAAGATGCCTGAAGGCAAGAAAAGGAGTATCCTAGCGATGGGAGACTACTGGAATAGGCAGATAATCACGGAGAGAACACTTCGTTGACTCAAGATGAAAGTGTATGAGTTATCGCAGTAGTGGAAGAACAATTTGTCTGATCCCCATACGAGAGCATGTCTCCGAGAGATTACTTCTAAGGTAAGACCAAATTAGCTTATCCATCTGATAACCAGTTAAAAACTCAACGAGATCAGTATCTTCTAATGCATTCTCGACTACTGTATTGTCATCAACAACGAATACAACCTCGTAATGATATTCAAATTCAGCAAGAAGATCATCCTCAAGTTTCACTTCAATTCTATATCCAACGGGTATAGCAAGATTGTTCTCAGAATGAATATAAGGAGGATCGAAGGATGCTCGAGCAGTTTCTACGGTGAGTTCAGTTTTCGTCTTGCTTTCCGAGAAATCTCCAGTGCGTCTATAACGACCAAGAACATTTGTGATTCTCTTTAGTTCTACTTCTTCGATAAACTTCTTATATGCTTCAGTATTCAGTGATTTCATATTTCTCACATCTCCGCAAGACTCTGAAGATCATCTGAAATAGAGGTGTCTTCAAGAATATCTCTACCTGGAATTTTCGATGGAAGCCATTCTGGAGAATCTAAAGCACCATTCTGTATATGATACAGTCCCTGTTCTTCTCTTACTTCTAGTTTTTGAGTATGAATCACTTTCCAAGTGTTACGAGCACAGGCATCCAAATAATCAGATAATGTACTTGTGAGGAAATTTTTAACAGGCACTTCTTGTACTTCGGAATTTGACTTCACAAATGACTGTAGACGATAGGGAACTACATACATATACTCCCCATTCAGTGTTGCACTGAACTTCATGTCGAGAGCCTTAGCTATCCTCTCGAGGAAACTGATGCTTGGCTGTCGCCCAAGATTTTCAAAACGGGATATTACTGACTGGGTTGTATTGATCTTATCAGCTAAGTCTTTTTGAGATAAGCCTAACTCTATTCTCCTTCGCACAGCTTCGAAGACTAAATCTGCTGTAAGACTTCTCATGAATTCTTCTGATTCCAATGCTTCTTCCCAGCTTGTATCGTATTTCAGATCTTGCATTAAACTGGTCCCTCTCTTAAGCGAGTACATGCCATGGAGTAATCTGCTTCTTTCTCTGTCTTAAATTCTCCATCTAGAATAACTATCGTATCTCTATACTTACTTGAGATAGAGAAATACACCCGTAGAACTCCTTCCTTGCTTGTTTTAGGGCATTTCACTTCCCAAAGAGAAGTGTGCTGAGTTCCACAAGCTGAACCTAGACTCTTAATATTCCGAGTATTCCGTAAATCTTGGAATGCATTCTTACCAATTATCTCATCTTGAATAAGTCTAATCTTTATATCGAAGTTTTGCATATTGATTGAGTGATTCCTGGTTAAGCGTTTCATTTTTCTTCCAACTTCAGTATCAGGCCAGTTATGCGGATCATATGAATCCCTTGGCCATAGTAGAACATCATATCCAGGCATTTGGTTCCCCATCATATAGCCAAGTGGCTATATTGTCAAGGTTAATATACAATGAATCTAGTCAGTCGCTTAGTGCTAAATAAATTACTACTAAGGGTGAGTATACACAACCCCACACATACTAACCAAACTAGATTTAGTCGGCATCTCAAAATTGGTTATACACATGATGGAGAGTATAATGAGGAATGGAGAATGGTATAGCTTATTCCGTCGATGAAATGGTTTGCCGTGTAAAACTGAGCAGTTGTGTACGATCCTACTATGTGATTAAACAACAGTTATTGGTACTTTCTATCTTCGATTGTTCTGATGAAGTCTTCTCGAGTCTTGAACGTCTTAAGGTTTTGCATAAGCTGTGTATAAAAATCCCAAGACGTTCGAAAGAAACTATCCAGAGTCTCGTTCCGCTCTAGTGTCCTTCCATGATGAATGAACTTCCCTCTGAGTACATATGCTTTTTTTATGTTCGCTGATATCGCCCGTAATTGTTCCGGAGTTTTACCAAGGAAAAAAGCTACCCGATCGGCTATATTTTGAGAAGTGGGCTCTGTTTCTCCTTTTAGAAGGAGTGATTCAAGAGATGCAAAGATGAAGGTTAAACGTTCCCCAATGCTCTCAAGTAATAAACTCCGGGAATAGAACCGGATTGCTCTGATGGCATCCTTTTCAAATTTGCTCTTCTGACAGCTCTCTACAGTTACAGAGTATTTTTCAAGACCTGCTTTTAACATCATATCAAATTCCGAATTGCTTATTGGCCAGCAGTTCATTTTCATTGAACTCAATCCTTCACTGATGTGGGACATCACACCGTCAATGCATTGAAAACTCCGATTCTCCGGTATATATTCCCAACCAGAAGGAACCCAGTTACAAATAACATCTGGAAATAGAGCCGCAGCAGAAAATACTCTCAAACCAGCAAGAGCTGTTTCGACTTTCTCGCGAGCAATTTGACTTGCTCTTATGGGTTCAGCATTTACTTGTATAACTCCTGATGCATAACCCTGATATCTTCCTCTAAGTTTATCGAATCTGAGTTTTATCTGTTCCTCAATATCTGCTCTTTCCTTGATAGCACAAGACATCCACTTATCAAGTACATCCTTTGACAAAGATCTGATCTTTACACAGCCAACATCATACTCACTTTGTACGCAAAGACAGGCGATTGGAATCCAAACTTCAACATCACGAACTTGTTCAGCGCATGTCTCAACTAATACTGACATCACGTCATCTTGTCTTGCCTGTATAATTTTTGCTTTTATCCAATCCCAGATCACATCAGTGATAAGTGACTTGCTGATTCTGTCATTAACTGTTGGCTTCCTATAAATGTCTTCTGCAAGAGTATGCAATTTCTTCAGGCCTTGATCCCTAAGAACGTATCTTTGCTTTTTGTGAATGAATATTTTCTCGAGTTCTCGCCCAAGAATATCAATAGTTGAAATCCTTGGTTCGCTTAGAAAATCTTCATCAGTTATTTGATCTACTACATGAAAAGGATTGGATAAGGGAATCTTCTTCTGTGTATCCTGCTTCTCGATAATAAGTAATGATATTAACTCTTCTGCTCTGGTGTTGAAGTTCGCAATAGCTTCTGGATGAATCTCTATTTGAAACATTGTCCTCCTTAACAGCATATATCCATTAATATTATATACATTCACATAATGAGTTACATCCACCATTTTTCAACCAGAGATGGGGGGGCGAACAGATAGCGAAATGGCGCCTCGATTCCCGATCTACTCGAACCTTTGGTGGTCCGATCTTGGAACTGGAATTTGAACTGCCTTCTTGTAGGCCTATCTTAAAAAATAATAAGACTTATCGTAATCCTCTTATCTTTGCTCAGGAACTTGCAGAGGAGATGAGTAGGGAGGGGCTTTCTCAAGCTGATCTTGCCAGAAAGCATGGATTATCACGGGCACGTGTTAACCAGTGGCTGTCATTACTGAAGCTTTCGAAACGGGATATCGGAAAGTTTCTGGCAATGGGTGACAGATGGGATAGAAGGTTAATTACTGAGCGAGGTATGAGGAAACTACTGCATGGCTAGGTATCATATTGCATAATATATTGTGTATTCGTTTATAGAGTTTATCCTTGCGAAGATAGCAGCATGAGCGGTGGAATAGATTGTCCACACAGCACACTGCTGACATCCGCTGATTACTTGTCTCAGATGATTCTAAATCATATAATTTCTTTATGTATTTCATATTAAGTTTATGCGTTCTCATTTTGCACGGGTCTCCAATGATCATGGTAGAACTACTTGATTTTCCGGATAGTGCTCCCATTCTAACGGGTTTTGTAACAGATCAACACTACAATCCGTTAATAGGTGCAACAGTAATGATCAATGGTACATCATTTGGAGCTATGACTGATGAAGATGGACAGTACTTTGTCACAGACGTGCCACCAGGAATTTATGCTGTTGTTGCTCATATGGTCGGTATGTGTTCTGAGACAATTGAGGAAGTAGCACTCGTCGAAGATCAATTTACACAGCTTAATTTCATAATTTACAAATATGAGAAACTCCCCGGTGTATCCAAGGATAGATAAGGTGTTTACTAATACGATTGTGGAAACAGATTGTGTACGATATCTCAGGCAAGGTTGTAGCGGATCTCTCAGAGGGAGAGGAGAATGTATTCCAATGGGACTGCCGAGGGTCCTCAGGTAGTATTGTTCCATCTGGAATGTACATCATTCAGGGGATAGTCGGTGACAGGTCTGATTCGGTGAGGTTTGTAAAGCTGTAGTACCCCGTTTATGGTGTAGAGCCGAAAACTTGGGGTTCGCTGAGCGACACGGTTGGCGCCTCGACGAGGACTTGAACCTCGGACCTAGTGGTTAACAGCCACCCGCTCTACCAACTGAGCTATCGAGGCGCGCATTGATGGACGGCAAAAATACGCCTTGTTATACATTTCGTCAAGTTTTCGGTTGATTACATTTTGAGTATCTGCTTTCATATCCGGATATCTGACAGCCATCATTAAATAAGTATCCTATGTACATTGATAGAAGTACTGTTGCAGAGGGCTTGTCAGTTGAATATTTTTGCTATATAATCCTCCCAGCTTTTTATAAGCAAGTTGCTTTTGTTTGTTTACTGTGTCGAAGAGGTTTACGTCATTTCAGAATTATATCCGTTTCTTACATTCCATGACTTTTATCACATGGGTGGAAATATTAATCAAATTGTATTTGCTGTCTGCTGCAATTCTGCAGCACGGTTCCGGGCCGTATCCCGGTTTAGCACGACCCCCTGAGGGGGGGCAACAGCGGCATTGTGCCGCATGGTACTGAGGGACGAAGGTCCCGGGAACAGGAGTTCTAATGAACAGGAAACTTTTTGTTGGTGGATTAGCCTGGGCAACAAACGATGAAGGTTTGATGAAGGCTTTCGAGGAGTTCGGACCTATTGAAGAGGCGAACGTTGTCTGCGAGAGAGACTCAGGACGATCAAGAGGCTTCGGCTTTGTAACCTTTGAAACTGAAGAGGCCGCAAAGACAGCTCAGGAGACAATGCACGGACAGGAAATAGATGGACGCCAGCTCAGAGTGGACTTTGCTCAAAGCAAGCAAAGAAATAACTAGCGTTATTCTAATCCGGTAATGCAGGGGGGAGGCATTTCTGTCTCCCCCTTTTTAAAAATCTTCAGAATGTTACAATGAAGATGGTCGGCCAGTTCTTTCCGGTCAGAAGGAAAGCTTCCCGTTCGGGATTTCGCTGTCCAGACAATCTTATTCAAGGGGATTCAGAACGCGGCCGATAAAGAGTATCGTACCTGTGCCGCGGTCTCTGATAAGGAATATGAAAGGACGGTTAATGTTGAATTCAATTGATGATTCCCCGTTTTCTTTCTGCATCAGAACAGCAGTTGCAGCCGCAGCCTCTGTGCCGCTTTCATCTACCGAGACGAAGGCTTTGTGAACCACGCTCGCTATATACAGAGAGAGGGTCCCATCCATTCCCGAGAAATCAGCTGACATGTCAAAAGCGGACGCCATTCCCATACTGGAGAGAGTATTTTCAAGCTGGAATGCGGAGACGGTTTCGAACTTTGGCATACTGAGGTGGAGATTAACATCAACAAGGTTAACTGTGATCTCAGTTATCAAATCGTTTCCAAGGCGCTCTTCCAGCTCATAGAAGTAATCCTCATCAGGCAGGATAACCAGCATTGATGCCGTTCTATTACTGTATGGAAGTTCAGCCGCCATGTACCCATCCCCTGTTGCCATTGAAAAATGTTCAGTCTGATTCATTATGGGAACTGTAACCTGATCTCCATCGATCAGATTGAAAGGTCGATCACTGGTTCCCATTTCATCGAACTGGAAAAGCCACGAGGCATTGAAATAGATAGCATTTGTGAGTACAAGTTTCGTAGCGTTTGTAAGCAGATTCTGAGGAATAAGATCTACTATTTTCCCTTCGGTCTGTTCCGTAACCCATTCATTGATGATCTCCCGGCAGAGTTCGGTATTTTCTGAGAAATTCAGGAGTCTCATATCTGCACCGTAATTCGTGGCAAGCACACTCAGAAATTCAGGCAGGAAAGTATATCCGGTCTGTCCCCAGAGAGTATTGACGATATTGAGGTTGAACGTGCTGTCTTCTTCTGACAATGCTGCTAGCCTCAGGTCCAGGAGGTTGAAAGCAGGATGAAGACAGTTCTCGGGGAGTGTGAATCTCAGGACTTCAGCCATCTCCACTTCAGTAGTACCCTCGGCACCGGCATAGGTCATCGCCAGTGCTGCTGAAATGCTGTAAGGGGACAAGAAGATATTACCTTCTTCTCCAGCGAGAACTCTGTAGAGATCAAAAGCAAAGGAACTGTTCCCTGATGCAAGTTCTCTCTGGTCCTCTTCATTCACATCCGGTTCAGTGATCCGTGGTATTTCCGATGATGAAAGAACAGGTGTGTCCGCTGAGGAACACATGCTGAGATATGAAATTATTACCGTCATTAGAAGAATCGAGAAAAACCTGTTCATCTGTTACCCTCCGCTTTCAGTGAAACGTGAATTAGTAATAGGAATTTAGATTTCCCACCGTTCCTGCAAACCTCCCTCCGGAATTTAAATATTTCAAACATTTAAGAATATGCTCCCTCGAAATTTGATTCTGCGGTCTCTTATCACATGTGTCTAGGGATAGATGATGAATGAATCAGGCATTCCTGGGTAATGAAGTATTAACTACGCGTGCGCCTTACTACCAGGAGAGTGAAGTCGTCGGAATACCTGGAAGAGCCGTGAAACTCCTCAACGCTGTGTTCGATATTCTGCAAAAGCTCTTCAAGAGTCATCTGGGTACTTTCTGATACAATGGAAATAATTCTATCTTCGCCGAACTCCTCCTCGTCAGCATTCATGGCTTCACTTACTCCATCGGTATACATGAGAAGTGTATCGCCGGTCTTTAAATCGATTATACCTTCACTGTATTTCGCATTCCGGATCACGCCGAACAGAAGACCGCCCTGACTCAGTCTTTCGGCTCTGCCATCACTTCTTACCAGGAGCGGCGGATTATGACCGGCATTGACGTAGCTGATCCTTCCGGTAACAGGATCAATGGAGGCCATGAAGAATGTGATGAAAAGCTCGGAGGGTGTGTTATCGTATATAAGTGCGTTGATCTTCTCGGCGGATTCTGCAAGAGAACCACCCATTTCCTGGGTTGTTCTCAGAGAAGCTTGAAGATTGGCCATGAGGAGGGCCGGCCCTACTCCCTTACCCGCTACATCACCCACGGCAAGTATTACGCGCCCGTCGGAAAGCGTAATAACATCGTAATAATCACCGGCCACATCAAGACAGAAACGGATAAGGGCTTCAATCTCCAGTCCTTTAACAGACGGGATATCCTCCGGCAGAAGACCCTTCTGGATATCTCTAGCCATGCGCAACTGTTCTTCGAGTTTCTGTTTTTCGATTCTCTCTCTGAGGAGCTGGATGTTTTCCGCTACCAGGGCTATCTGTGCTGAAAAGCTGTTGAGCAGTTCAAGTTCCTCAGATGTGAAATCCTCGCCATTCGTCTTGCTGCTGATGACAAGAAAGCCCACCAGACCGGATTTTACAACAAGGGGAAGAATAACAGCACATCTGCGATTCATGAACCATTCAATCTGTTCCTCGGTCAGTGATATCTTTCCGCTTTCGACGGCTTCATCAAGGAGAATTGAGTTCTCCATGCTCAGAAGACGCTCGATTAATCTGTCAGATGGACTGAAGGGTGCCGGTTCATCGTCTCCAACCACGAATCTGCTGTCTTCGCTGATCCTGAGGACAGGATAAATCTTCTCCGCGGAAAGACCTTCAGCCAGCTTTTCCTGCAGATTCAGCCAGAAGGAACCCTCGTCTGTTCGCACCATGCTTGAAGCAAGAAAGTCTCTCAGAAGATTGCGGAGCCTGCTCCGCTCAGGGTAGAAATAATCCTCAATCTTCGTTCTGATCCTGCGCTGTGTCGGCATGAACACCAGCGCAAGAGCAAGGCCGAGAACCAGTGTAGGTGTTTGACTGTTGATATCCACAGCCTTGAGAACGAACTCTCCGAAGAGGTAGAGCAGACCGAAAAAGATAATAAGCAGAATAACGTTGACAGCGATAAAACGGGTACCCCTCTTGAACTTACCTTCAACGTCAAGCAGCTTGTATTTCCGGAATGCATAGATGAAGGAGACCGGTATGGGAAGGAGGAAGAGAAAGATAATGTTGTTTATGAGCATCATATTCTGAACAGGCAGATGAATATTCAAGCATTTGGATAAATACTTGAACCAATTGAAAAGTATGTAAATTGCGATACCGGTAAAGGAGCCGAGAAGAACAAGTCTCGTCTGCCTTTTCTCGATGAAACTGTCGGATCGGTGGTAGTTTCTGATAAGCAGAATGAAGCCGATGGAAAGGTAGAGGGTGATGAAGATGGTAGTGAGCAGTTCGGGGACGAAAGGCAGAATAAATATCCAGAGATAACCGAGAACCAGAACAGGAAGAAAAATAGCTATGTTGAACGGAATCCTGAATCTTTCATAGACTGCGTTCCTTTTAGGAAAAAGGAGATGAAGTTTGAGCCAGAAACTCGGTGATGATATACCAATAATCGCAAAGCCGGTGACAAGCCACAGCGGTAGCTGGAAGGCAGCATACGAATCGGCGATTATGCCACTGGAAAGAGCCATATGCACGGCGAGTGTGAAGCAGAAAAGCGTAAGTGTTCTTACTGCTGATGAAGTAAAATTCTTTGAAAACCCCCATATTCCAGCGACAATAAGGCCTATGACCATTAGGGTCCTGAGGATGAACATCAGCCAGATCTGTAGTTTAAGGGGACCAGGAATGGTTCTGGTCACGATATCCGTTGTGTACATGACGTTTTCATGTCTGAACATGATCTCGATTGTTTCCCCTGCGGGTGTATCCGTGGAGAATGTATTGAAGTAGTTCTCTTCAGTTGCCGGACGACCCTCAACAGCAACCAGCAAATCGCCCTGCACAGGATAGGGGGGACGGGGAAAATCATCGGGATCAATATCCAGAAAGGGTGCGTAGGAAGTTATCGGGTCAAGTCTTAAAAAACTCCACATATCACCGATGTGAGTGATCTTGTAGATCTTGGTATACTCACGCGTAAGATGGAGGGTACAGAATCCCGCAGCAAGAACCATGATAACGACTGTGAAGATCAGAATAAGTCTCTTGATCAACCTATCTCCCCGGTTCTAAAAACGGACAGCAATCATTACAATGACTATATGATAAGATATTTCAGGATACGCCGGTATACTGGCTGATGTGGTTCAGTGACGGATAATGACGTCACCTGAAACAGTTGTTATGCATATGTTGAATTCCCCATCACCATATTCAGCGGAACAGCCGACCAGATCATGGTTGACCTCGACACCGGGAATATCTATTTCACCGCTCATGCTTATTACCGATACAGTGGCAGTATCTTCAATGACCAGATCGATCAGTCCGCTGACTGTGGATATATCTATATCGCGCTCGATACTATCAATTATTCCACTTATCGTTCCATCTACAACATTAGCCACTGAAAGCCCGGAGACGTGGATTAGATCTATTTCGCCACTGACAACGTTAACGGTGAGTTCTCCGGAGAATTCTTCAAGCACAGCAGAGCCTTCAATAATTTCAACCAGTGAAGTACCCATCCCGTTTTTCATTGATATGCAGCCGACGACAGTCTGCATTACAAGGTTCAGATCCAGGGATTCGGGCAATCTGACATGGAAATTTACTCTCGCTTCAGTAGAGCTATGCCATTCATCAGGATATGTAACTTCGCATAATATTCCGTTGATGTTTTCAAATGTTACATCGATGGATTCGGTTTCCTCGAGATTCTCGCCTTCGATTATGTATTCGATCAGCACACTATCCGAATCCCATTCCTCGATTGTTATATCTCCAAAGATGTTGCTGATGATTACGTTTGAACCGGCTTCTAAAACCACTGAAAAGGAGTCTTCCTCGCTATTAGTATCTCCGGCAAGGGCTATGCCGGTAGAAAGAATGAAAACTGCGGCAACTACAAAAAGTAATTTAAACATTACAGCTCCTTCCACATAGGGTCTGATCTTTTCCCTTAGAAACATACACCTGTTTGTAATTCTGTCAACAATACAGCATAAATATTACGATTAATATTAAATATTTTGCTATATAAATAATATTTAATACATGTATATATAGATATAAAACTAAGTAAGTGAATTTATTTTCAGATAAGAAAGTGAATCATGTTCCCCTTGCAGTAATGCAGAAAAATAGTGATATAGCCGGGAAACCGGATTGCGAAAATAATCACGATTATTTCTGTAGATGGAACGATTTATGATAGAGAAATAAATGTGCTTTACGGCGATTAGTGCTTCGGGAAACATATAGCCGTGGTTGCCACAATTCAAGGCTGAAGTTTGCCCGTATATCTTCGAATGTGCAGCTTTCGCTCTGGAACAATATTCTTATATTCAAACATTGTAATGCGAAGGGAATTTATCTATGCGAATAGCAATTGCAGCCGTCATCCTGCTTTTAAGTACTTCCGTTTCTTCGGTATCCATTGGTATCAGGGCTGGCGCGTTAAGTTTAATTGAAATGCCCCAGGATGTTGCGCCATTGAGCTCTGGAATCATTGGTGGATTGGAGGTTCAGTACCGCTTCTCTCCACTGGCTTCCCTTGAAATCGCATGGTTCACTGGGAATATGAAACCCAGCGAGGATCAGAAAATATTCGAGTATCCGTTCTGGTCCCAGGAAGGTAGCTACAGTACCGGGATGGCAGGCTTCAGATTCTGGCTCTCAAATGTGTATCTGGCAGCTGATTTTGTTTACCAGTACACAAAGGTAGACTGGTACGATGCCGGTATATCCGAGGACTGCAGCTGGCGGAGCTACCGACCAGGAGGAAGTGTAGCGCTGGGCTGGAAATTATTACCGATCATGGATATTCAGTGCAGGATACTCACTCCAGTTACCATGTTCGCTTTCACAGTATTGGTTAGTTTCGACCTGGAATGATTGTTCGGGGAGAACGATTAAATAACTCTCAAGTGAGGGGTGGGTCTAAAAAGGGGCGGGAGAGAGCCCGCCCCTTCTTTCTCTATCAGCTGAAATTACCAGGTCTTCTGGAAACTGAACTGAACCTGAATTGAACCGGCTCCATCTGGCGGAGCCGGGATTTCCAGTCCTTCAAGAACATCGCACAGGTGGTTTGTCCCGTCTGCAAGGAAGCAGAATATCTGATTGAAGATATCAGATATCTTGTTGCTCTTCTTATTCTTCCGCAAAGATTTGAACAAATCCTCAAGCTTCTGATAAATAATGATGCTCTAGAGATACCGCACAAATGGAGTAAGGCCTGCTCTGCTTGGCAGCGTATCGTTCGTGACTTCGATCCGGTCAATTCGGTGACTTGCGATATTCTGAGAATTTGTGATATTCTTTATGAAGCGCCTTCCATCTTTTGCGTGGTTGTGAATTATAATATTCGTTCTTTGTACAAACAAATATAACAACAACTTAACCCGCATAAAAGGTGGGGCGCTTCACCTTGAATCGCTCAATTTAGGATATACTTTTTCTAGTACAGAAAAGAAATCTATTTTTGAACTATTAATTGAGGTTACTTTATGCAATCAGAAATTGAAGAGTTGAAAAACAGAATCACTAAAGACATTGAAGAAGGATTAGAGAAGTATAAGATTCCAGGAATAGCAATAGGAATTGTAGATAAACAAGGTTTGCTATGGTCAGAAGGATTTGGCTATACAGATAACTCAAAGAAAACTAAAGTAACAACTGATACACTTTTTATGATAGGCTCATTATCAAAAGCATATACAGTAACAGCTTTTCTCCGGGCAATGCAAAAAGGAAAAATTTACCTTGATGATCCATTAAGAAAACATTATCCTGAATTTACTATGAATACTCGCTTTGGTGAAGATGAATTAGACAAAATAACTTTTAGACATATGCTTACTCATTGGGCTGGATTTCAACATAATACATTCTTAGCAAAACCAAATCAAGAAAAATATTATTCATTTGAAGAATATGTTAAAGAAATTAGTAATAGCTGGCAAAAATATCCCGTTGGAAATAGAATATCATATTCAAATGCTGGATTCGATTTAGTAGCTTATGTTTTGCAGAAGATTTCGGGAAAAACCTTTGCTACTTATATGAAAGAAGAAGTTTATCAACCCCTTGGGATGTCCAACAGTCAGGTCAATCCCGTTGATGCTCTAAAAACGAATAATGTAGCAATAGGTTATAGAGGGGATACTGAAACCCCCTATGAAGATTTACTTGTACCTTATTTAGGAGCTGGGAGTCAATATTCCTCTGTGAATGATATGTCAAAATATCTTAAGATGCATTTCAACAATGGATATTCGAATGGTCAGAAATTCCTTGAGGAAAAATACTTGGAAGAAATGTATAAAATCCCATTTGCAGAAGAGAATCAACTATCAACAATAGGAATGGGAATAGGTGTTGGACTAAACAAGTACGGTGGAGAAATGTTGCTAAGATTCTTTGGAGATGGTCCGGGTTATTTTTGCTTACACCTTTTCTTTCCAAAATTAGGGATAGGTTGTTTAATACTAACTAATCAAGTTGGTTCCTTTCAATTTATGAGGAGTATTGTTGAAAAAGTTGAACCAAGTTTAGTTAAATTTAAGATGGGTAAGATTCCAGAAAATATTGATGTAGGAAAAAAAATAAAACTTCCAGTGCCAATTGAATTTGAAGAATCAAAACTCAAGCGTTTAGCTGGATTATATATTTCCAGAATGTTAGATGTTCCAGTAAAATATATCGATGGAAAATTAATAATGAGTTTCCGCGGTATAGAGATGCCATTAACACCTCATTCGAACACGATTTTTTCATCAGACAAGATGAAGATAGTTAAATTCGAATTAGATGAAAAGAATAGACCAATTACTGTCAAACTTGTTGATAATTCAGGTAAAATTGACTATCTGGATTATGATTCAGGTCCAGCTGATGAAGTGGGTCTAGATAAAGAGGAATGGAAACAATACTCAGACATCTATAGATACTACTGTAGTGATTTTTGTTTCTACTCGACAACTGAAGTTAGAAATGGGCATCTTCACTTAATTAGTTCTTTGAATAATAAAATCTATAAACTTTCTGAATATAAGCCTGGAGTTTTCTTTATTGCAGATGGTCAAAGTGTGATTATCAAAAAAGAGAAACTAATAATGCCAATGTTTCAATTGGATAAAGATGAAGAAATTTCTATTGAGAAAATAAAGAAACTACTTCAGGAAAATCCAAAACATAAACAAGCTCACAAAACCAGTATGCAAGAACTATTGTTTATTTATGAACAAACAAATCAAAAAGAAAAAGCTAAAGAACTAAAAGAGTTAATTGAGAAAACTTATCCAGAGCAAAAATAACTTTTTTTCTTTTCACTTTCTGATTTTCTTCTTCTTTATGAGTCTATTACATCATTCTGCATCTGATTCTGTTACAGTTCAATTGAAAAAAATGAAGGTATTATTGTTATTGTGAAATTATAAATCAAGCAAAGCAAGTTGATTCTTATGAAGCCAGAGCTCTTGCAGCTTTGTACATTCTCTTAATGGTGACAAATCGATTGAAGCAAGTTGATTATCTTCAAGGAAGAGATTCTGTATATCTCTTTCTATTTCTCTGCTGAACTGCTCACCGTTCGCAGGGGGGAGGCATTTCTGTCTCCCCCTTTTTGAAAATCTTCAGAATGTTACAATGAAGATGGTCGACCAGTTCTTCCCGGTCAGAAGGAAAGCTTCCCGTTCGGGATCCCAGGCTATACCGTTCAGAGGACCGGCATTTATGATGTTGGAGCCTGACAGCAGTGATGAGGCATCAATAAGAGCTGTGACATTTCCAGTTGCAGGGTCTATCCGGTAAATGTAATTCGAATAGTATCTGTTTGCGTAGATATAGCCTCCGGCGTATTCAAGCTCGTTAAGCTGGTTAACCGGACTACCGTCAATATTCACACTGATCGTCTGTAGTGTATCAAAACTTGTGATATCTCTGAAACTGAGTGTAGAACTGCCATTGCTGGTAACGACAGTACTGCTGCTGACGGAACAGATACCCCAGCCCTCGGTCTCAATCGTATCGGTTATAAGAGGTACCGGATTCAGCAGGTCCCATTCAAGTGCAAGTCCGGATTGCCATGTGAGCTGATAGATCTTCTCGTTCATTATTGTAATTCCTTCACCGAACAGAGTATCAGCAAGGGGGTAGATTACAATTATGGAGCCGTCAGAGGGGTTAAGTTTCCTGAGAGTTGAACAGCCGTAAAGACCTGTGGATTCCCACAGAATACCTTCATGGATCTCAAACCCCTGAGTGAAGGCTGAAGAATCATGGGGAAGGGTACCGATGATATCGACGTAAAGTGTTTCGGGCATTATCGGGTCCGGATTTGAATTTGGATCGCCGGTTTCGCTGCATGAAAGCAGAGAAATAGAGAGTGACATTATCAAGCATGCAGACAGAAACCGGTTATCCTTCAGCATTATGCGCAATCAGCCCCTTGTAGATGGTGTGGTTTGGGAGTCTGTGTTTACAGTTGAGCTTCTTCCTCCGGTTCCCGTTGTCTCGGAACCTGGATCCGAAACGGGTACAAAACCTGAAGCGTATTCATTGAACCTTGCTGTACGGACGGGATCAATCTGTATCTGTGGCAGTGTGGATATTACAGCATTGACCGCTTCTAGCCTGTCTTCAGGTGATGGATGGGTCTGCCAGAAACCGGGGCCTGATCTTGAATCGATTGTGCTCATGGTCTCAAGAACTGAAACCAGAGCACGGGGGTCGTATCCTGCAGAAGCGCATATTACGGCAGCCAGGCTGTCCGCCTGGTATTCAGTCTCACGGCTGTAGCCTTTGGTGATGATGTTGGAAACTACATCTTCTACAATATCGCCGTAGTCGTCAGCGGCGTTCTGAACTTCGCTGCTGCCCCATCTTTCCGCGGATTCCTCTGCAACCAGGGTACCGAATTCAGTCCATCTGGCCTGGTCGATGGATGATATTCCATGTTGCAGGGTGACATGTGCAACTTCATGGGCAAGAATGGCCGCGAGTTCATCCTCATTTGATGCCATATCAGCCAAACCGCTGCAGATAAAGATAAGCCCTCCAGGGCAGGCGATCGCGTTAATATCACTGCTGTTCAGTACCAGGAAATGATAACCTCCGAAGAGGGTAGGCTTGGGGGAACTGCAGGCGACTGTCTGGCCTATAAGATTGACATACTGCTGGGTGGCAGGATCTGAAAGGGGTACGTACATGTTGATAACAACTGCCGCAACGGATCTGCCGATATAATACTCCTCGACTTCGGATATTTCGCTGCTGGCCCTGTGGAATGATTCAGCTACATCGAGAGCGCTCTGGACATCGTCGTCTTCAATGAAGTCAACAACATCTCCCAGTCCGAAGGCCATAAGCGTCGTAATGATAATACTCAGTAATGTCATCCTCTTGACCCCCCTTCAGTCGGGGGAGTCTCGGGTTGAGTTGTACTCGAGGTACCTTCAATAAGGTTTCCATCGACAAGGAACTGGTAGAGCTGCTGGGGTGAGACTGTCCAGGATGCTTCCATATTGTCAACTATGGTGAAATCCAGTTCGGGGTGTTCTCCAGCATAGGCCTCTTCGATAGCCTGGCTGAATCCACGACCGGCGAGCATTATCTCGTCGGAGGTTACATCACCCGATGCTGATGTATTTCCCGAGGCCGTCTGGATGGCTCCTGTAACGGAAGTGCTATGTACCCATCCGGCCTTTCCGAGAGAAGTGGTAATCCTGTACCATTCTCCTTCTATTTCATCTATTGAGGCAATGGTGCCGTAAGCTACCGGCTCTACAGGTGATGCGTAGAATGCCGGCATAGGGTAGATCGACTGGTTCTGAACCGAGATGGCAACTTCATCTCCAACCTGAGGTTCAGCATCCTCAGCTGTAGCAAGGGAGATTGAAAACAGCAGCAGAACAAGCAGTAATTTCATTGTATACCTCCATTTCAATTGTGATTGTAAACACAGCGCAGTTTATTGTCCAGACCTGTGAGCTTCGATGAAGTGAAGCACAATAAGTGGCAATGGACGTGCCAACTGCATAGATATATATAATTAATGGGGGTCAGATATGTTATCATTGGTTTTATCCGTTCTGATACTTGTTGACAGGGCTGCGTTACCAGCGTCACATTTTATAGAACCTGACTACAACCAGCCTCCTCCGCAGCCGCCTGTGGTGGTGGAATTGATCTCTCCGCCATCCGGTCAGATGTTTGTGGAGGATCTATGGAGGGTGCGGCTTCACAATACTTCCTCAGATGTGCTCTCTGTCTATCTGTTCATAACCATAGAAATTGCGGGCGCAGGGTTACTGATGGATGCAACCACGGGGGTTTTCCTGCTGCCTCCCGGAATTATGATTTTGAGTTCCACTGAACTGTCACCCATAAGCACAGAGTTTTACGACAGCAATTTCGAAGCAAGTGTAAGCAGGATGGGACAGTTTCCGGACGGCATCTATATCATTACCATTTACGTTTACGAAGAGGGGGGAGGCCTGCTTGGGACAGGTGGTTTTACCCAGGATGTTAAGAACCATTCACCTCCTCGACTTCAGTATCCGATAGATAACAGTGATATCACCGAGCCTCTGCCGATGTTCACCTGGTTCCCTGCTTACCCACCCGGAACAGCTGATTACACCATCAGGATAGTCGAGATACTGGAGGGACAGTCTCCCGAAAGCGCGATTTCGGCGAATCCGGCCTGGTTCCTTGCGAATGACCTTCTCATCGAGGAGATAATCTATCCGGTATACGCCGACTGCTTTGAGAATGGGCACATCTATGCCTGGCAGGTGGAAGGTTATTACGAAGGCAGTTCCATCGGTAAAAGTGAAATCTGGACCTTTTCCTGCGTTAGTCCCCGCGAATCCCTTGATGAGAGTTCGGAAATATGGAGTTTTGAAACCGGTGACAGGGTCGTTTCCAGCCCCGCTATTGCAATGGACGGAAGCATCATATGCGGCAGTCTTGATGGTTTCATCTTTTCTCTGGATCCGGGGGGGAGCGAATTATGGAGGTATCCCGCAGGGGGAGGGGTATATTCGACTGCAATAGGTCCCGATGGAAGGATTTTTGCCACGGGTGATTTCGGAATCTGCTGCCTTGATCCCTCAGGCTTTCTATTGTGGCACAACGGTATGACGGGGCCGGTTGATGCGTGCCCTGTAATTCTTCCTTCCGGAAGGCTCTACGCAGGTTCCATAGAAGGAATATTCTATTCAATCGACGGAGTATACGGAGATATCATCGATACACTCAGAACAGGTGACTGTATTTATCTTCCATCTTCAGTGGATTCCACGGGAAGGATCTTTTTTACATGCGATGACAGGTGCCTGTCAGTGCAGGATGATGAAGATGAACTAGTTGAGGTATGGTCATACAGGGCGGATAAGGATTTCTCCGGCGGACCTGTGATAGACGGGGATTACATTTACGCTGCCGCCGGAAGGAAAGTAATCCGTTTCAGTCGCGATGGAGTAGTGCAGTGGAATACCATACTACCTTCGCAGGTGTATACCGGACCGATTGTATCCTCAGACGGTACTGTGTGGGCCGGCACCGGGAGCGGGAACGTTTACGCTCTGGAAAGAGAGACAGGCAGAAGAATCGGAGTGATTCCCGTAGGAGCTGTTATAACATCGACTCCAGCTCTGAACGTAACAGGCTCGCTGTTCTTCGGTGCTGATAATGGTTGCCTTCACTGCTTCTCACCGTCGGGGTTCAGTCTCTGGAAATTCCAGACGCTGGGCACCGTCCGTTCAAGCCCGGTTATCGGTATTGACGGAACTGTCTATTTTGGAAGCGATGATCACAGGATCTATGCTGTGACAGGCTCGGGCGCGGGCCCCATGACCGACGGCTGGCCGCAATTCTGCAGGAACTCATTCAATAACGGCTTCATTTCTGCTGAGACGGAAGAATAATGAAAGTATCAGCTGTTCTGCTGATAATCGCTTATGCTTTGCTGACTGCGAATGATATTGAAATATCGGGAAGCTCTTCTTTTTATTACCAGAGTTCCTCCGAGGATAATACATGGTCTGAAATCCCGAGCCAGTTCTGGCGCTGGAGGTTCAATCCGGTTCTTAGCATACACGATATCCCCGTGGTAGCAAGCATCTTCGTATCGTCGGAAGAGAGTATGCAAAGGCAGAACATGAACAGAATCTACATCTCATCACATCCATCTGCATCTTCCCGCGAAGGATCGGTTCTGTCATGGATATCATCTATCGGAATTGGAGCTTCAAACCCTTACTTCACGAATTTCACGCTGAATGCTGCGTACATTTCAGGTGCGAATCTGGCACTTAGTCCCGGTGGATTCTATTTTGCTGCTGCCGGAGGAAGAAACAGGCGGGGAGTTGAGCCTGACGGTGATAACCCCGGGGAGTATGAACGGAACCTGTACGCTGTACAGACAGGTCTTGGATCTCCTTACGGCAGCCATTTTCACCTCTGCATGCTGTACGGGAAGGATGAGAACGGCTCGATCATTGAAGACAGTACCTTCAGGATTACCCCATCGGAAAACTGGGTGGCATCACTTGATTACGGTTCAGTTTTGTTTGACGGCGTGTTACGTATTGACGGGGAAATAGCGGGATCAATGTTCACAAGGGACATCAGGAGCCCTGAAATTGATTCCGATGAAGTTCCTCAATGGCTTCTGGATTTTTCCGGAGCTAACGTCAGCTCGGGCCTCGGATGGGCTCTTGATCTCTCCTCCTCGGTAAGGTTTTCGGAAAATATGCTGTCTGCGTCATTCAGACGTGTGGATCCCGGTTTTGAAAGCATGGGATCGCCGTATCTCAGAAACGATGAAATATCAATTGAGACCAGAGCGGACAGGTATTTCATAAACAGGCAGATTTCTGCAGGATTGTGGTACAGGTGGGAATCGGATAACCTTATGGATACGAAATCCACCACCACCACAGGGAATACTTACGGCGCACGGTTCGGACTTGCTTTCAAGGATTATCCAAGGATTTATATAAGCTATTCCCCGTCCTGTACCGAGCTGCAGGACAGTTCCAGAACGAGGTTCGAAACCTCCATGATCTCCATTTCAGCGAGCTATCGGAAAGACATTGCAGGCCTGGATGTGAATTCACAGGTGGCTGTCAGTGTTCATGACAATTCGGCTGGAAGCGGAAGCAGTAATTACAGCTCTACAAGTGCAGTACTGAGAGAGACGGTTTCATTGGAATTTCCAGTGGTGATAACCGGCTGCATTTCCACAAGACGAACAAGAACAGGAAGCTATCCAGTCTGGACATATACGGGCGACCTGAGAGGCACATGGTTCCCTTCTCATTCTCTATCCCTGACCCTCGGTGGTTATTACACAACAGGAGATGATGAGAAGAAGATGGGTGTTGTACTGAACGGGGGTATTCCGATCTGCGATTTCCTTACTGCGAATCTTTCAGGAGAATACATCACTTATTCGAGTGATATCGAAAAGGATTATACGAACATTATAGGAGGAGCCGGGATCACTGTAATATGGTGATCAGGTGTGATTGTACGGAACCCGGTGTTTAGAAGAAAGTAGGAACACGGTTCAGCACTGAACTGCGGTTGAGCAGTTCGGAATAGGGACCCAGGCAACGTTGATCCTTCCTGTCATATGCACCGTACAGAGTACCACAAGCCGCGCGGCAGCCTCCGGCACATACAGATCTGTAGGTACATGACCTGCATTCTGCGGGAAGACGCTTGAATTCACCTAGTCTGGTATTCCTGTAACGGTTGCGGTAGATACTCCAGATGTTCTGCTCATACACATTACCAAGCTGGATGTCCGATACGAACGGGCATGGCTGTACTGATCCGTCTGCCTTGATAGTCAGCACGAAGTTTCCTCCAGAGCAGGCACTACCTGTCAGCATATAGAAGCGACGGACAAAATCCATGTGTGATTCACTCGTGTTATTTATGACCCATCGCTTGACCTCGGACCAGTCCTCAGGGCAGAGTTCCAGAGGGTCGTCCTTTCTCTGAGGAATGTACTGGTAAAAGGTGGGGTGCGCTCCGAGATTATCCCGGACAAAACGGTAGATTTCTTGATAGTCTCTGCAGTTATCCCGATGTATAGCGGTAAAAGTGTAAACTGTGATCCCGGCCTGCTTCAAATTGCGGATACCCTCTATCGTCCTGTTCCAGGTTCTCTTTACACCACAGAATTCGTCGTGTACTTCAGGACGATGCGAAACCAGGGTTACGAGTGCTGCATCCAGACCTGCCAGTGCCAGACGTCGGCTTAGTTCCGGTTCAGCATGTATTCCATTGGTATAGAGAGTAACCATCGGTGAGTTAGCCAGTTGCTTTGCTCCGGCGATTATTCGGGTAATGTCTTCTCTCAGCAGGGGTTCTCCACCAAGCAACTCGATCCTGACACCACAGCCGCGAAGCTGATTGAAGAGCGATTCCAGGAGATCCGGAGGAAGTGATTCTTCACCATTCTCAATGTAACACATCTTGCAGTTAAGGGTACAGGCAGTATTCAATTCCAGCTTTATCGAGTACAGATGAGCCCCAAGAAGAGTTCTGGCCAGCTTCGCGAAGAGACTGTCTGCTGATCCTTTTTTCTCCAAATTCGCGAAAGCAGCCAATACTCTATCCTGGAGTCGTGTCATGATGCGGTTCTTCAGGCGGGGAACTGTATCCAGCATGCGAAACCCGGCGATTTCTCTTCCATAATCAATCATTTTCAGCTCCTGTTAGGGGTTCGGCCTGTAGATGCCTCTATGGCCAGAACCAGTATATCCTGCCATAGCAGTACGCTATGCATCAGGAAGTTCAACTGGTATAACATGTTCGAATCGGAATTGTATATCTGAAGCCGTCTGCAACCCTCCGTCGTGACACTGGTGATTTCCGAAAGAGGTATCCCGAAACCAGGAACTCCGGGAAGAATGATCCTGTAGTCAGTCAACAGTACCTGACCCCGTCCACTCTCTTCAAACGATCCCTCCGAGCGCTCCTGAACAACAGCTACATTAGAGCAGCCTGCAAGAATTCGTTCAGAAGCCATCATCAACTGGAAATGGATATCCTGTTCTTTTAAAAACATACAGTTCGAAACATCGTCGAAACAGGTGATGCGGATCCGACTGTAAGCCTCGGAGATCGACAGTCTGACAGATTCGTTGTCGCTATTGAAACGAAGTTTGAGAGAAGCATCAAGAATGAATACAGTCGCACAGGAGTGGCATTCAAATGATGAGCCGGCATCATCGAACAAGGGCAGGTTCACCATGCAGACCGGACAACGATATAGAACTCGTCCAATGCCGGTACATTGGGTCGAATTTCCTGTCTCTAGTCCCGAATCGTCCGGCTGTATGTATTCTAAGAGCTTAGTGGACAGAGTCTGTGGTGTGTCATCAGCGGAAGGTCGGAAAGCGGGAAGCACTGTAATCCTGATTTCGCCATGAGAAGGCCGTCTGCGCCATCGGGGCCAGATGGCATAATTCCCCTCAATACGGAGTGGCAGGATAGGCACATCCCGGAATCTGAGGAGGAATCGCATGCATTCTTCTTTCAGGTTTCCCAAATCGCCTGTCCAGGAGCGTTCTCCTTCAGGGAAGATCCCAATGATACCACAATCTCCAATTTCACGAATCATCCTTCGAATGCATCCGGTATCCTTCAGGTAACGTCTTCTGGGTATACAGCCGAGATGTTTGAAGAACAGCGCGAGCAGCCTGTTCCGTAACAATTGAGCAGTCATTACGAAGTTGATGTGTCTTTGTACAGCGGTAGCCATGAAAAGAGGATCAAGATAACTCCTATGAGATGCCACAACGAACAGTGGTCCTTCCAGTGGAACTCGGTTACGATACTTGACCCGAACCCGCAGAAAAGCACTGGTAATAACCAGCAGAGGAAGCCGCAGCAGCATCTGGAGCCTCGGAATGAAGGCTCCCGTCCGTCTTATATAACCGTCTATGCAGCTTCCGAAACGCTTTTCCAATGAACGATCTTCGCAGTTCGCATACAGAATCATAGTTACCACGAACGCAGGAAGAACCAGAAGCAGCATGCTTCCGGAGCCCAGAAGTACGGCTGAGAAGAACAGTGAGAAAGTGTAAAACAGGTATATGGGATGTCTCCAGAGAAGGTAAAGGCCGTTCTGTGCGAGCTTCCTGGAAGGGAAGGCGGAAATGGGCCACTCACCAACCTGATGTCTATATTGAGCTACGGCACACAGGAGCATTGAAAACGAGGCAAGAAAGGCTGTCCACGAGCAGATAATCAATAGAATTCCGGGATAGAAACTGAGTCCGAGAGAACGGTCCAGTTGAATTGACAGCAGGATTATAGTAGAAGGCAGGATAATCCAGAAGATCAGGACAAACAGACAAATGATGAGAACTCGACGGAGACCTTTCCTACTCAATCCAATCTCGCATTCATGTTTTCCCGGCAGGTGATCATTTTGATGACAGGTTGAATACTCCATCCCATTTTCCAGGGTCATTAGTGTGTTCATCAGCCATTATTCTGCATCTTTTCGCCATTATCAGGGATGTTGGATCCCCGACTGAGGAGAACGTGCGCTCTGCATCTTTGAAATCACCTTTTCTATAAAGGGCCAGGGCCTTTGAATAATCCTTCAGGGCGGATTCAAGCTCATCAGTGATTTCATTTTGCCGGCATTTCAGCTCGTATACGGTAACAGGTTCCTGCTGGCCGATGACCCGAATTGTATCCAGTTCGCGGAAAATGAAGTTATCTCGGGCATTTCTAAAAGTGTCCTCCTGTACCATAATGGAAGTGTCATAAACCTTGTTCGCGCCCTCAAGCCTCGCTCCGAGATTGACTGTGCTTCCCATTACGGTGTAATCGAATCGCCTTGATGAGCCCATATTGCCTACAACCATGTCACCGGTTGAAAGACCTATTCTTGTGAATAGTTCGGAATGCCCCTCCTGCACCAGTTGACGGTTCATCTCAGCGTGGGCTTCCTGACACCTCAGGGCAGCTGAGCATGCTCGCGAAGCGTGATCTTCAAGCCATATGGGGGCACCCCAGAAAGCGATGATGGCGTCACCTTCGAATTTGTCGACAGTTCCACCCGTCTCGAGGATGATATCGGTCATGGTTGTAAGGTAACGATTGATTAGTGCTACGAGCTCTTCAGGTGAAAGCTTTTCCGAAATCCCCGTGAAACCCCAGATATCGGAGAAGAAGACGGTCATATTTCTCTTATCGCCTCCAAGAACCAGCGTTTCCGGATGCTCCGTTACCTGCGCTACAACATCCGGAGACAGGTACTGGGAAAAAGCGTTCCTGATCTCCTGTTTTCTCCTGTTCTCAGAGCTGAATAGAAAAATACCGCCCGCAAGTATTGTCAGGATTCCTGAAGTAGCCGGCCATACAGTTTCGAGCCATATACCGCTGCGGAAAAGAAAAAGGGAAGCTGCAAGAAACAGCAAAGTCGGCAAAGCTGCAAGAAGTGCTCCCAGAGGTATCCGGCTGACCGCAGAGAGAAAATAGGCTGATAGAAGGGATACCATCAGCGCAATCAATAATGATACCCATGATGGGTACCTTCTTATATGGTTTCCATTCATAATGTTATCAACAGCTGTTGCCAGAACTTCAACGCCCGGGCACTGGGGTGAATAGGGTGTTGGTTTAAGATCATACAGGGCCGGTGCTGCGTATCCGAAAAGAACGGTCGCTCCGTTGAACACTGTTGTATCAACAGGGCAGGGCTGTCCGGTGGCACGTGCGTTAAGAGCGGCGGTAAGATCTGCGAGGGGAATGCTGGTATAGGTTCCCGCGGGGCCGTGATACTTGAGCTGCAGCCTGCAATTGCCGGAAGTACGCAATGTGATGTCGCCTATAGTAAATCTATCATCATTTACTGAGATATCAGGACATTCAAGGGCAAGCCAGGCAAGTGCCACGGGTAGGGAGGGGGCGATTCCCTCCGGAGTTGCTGTTAGGAGTCTGATGCTTCTGAAAACGCCGTCCGGGTCCTGCCTGTCGCTGGTGCTTCCGAGAATGTCAGCGCCTCTGGCAATCATCTGCGTAGGAGGTGTGCAATACCAGGCAGAGTCCAGTTCAGCCGAGTTTATGGGAATATCAATGATGGCGTTACAAGGTATCTCAGATCCCTCACGCTGAAGCAGAGCCATGACGAATACGGTACTTCCAACGGATGCAACACTTCCGAAGATGCTGTCCTCCACAGCCGAATAAACGGATGGAACATCAAAAAGAATATCAAATGCAACAGCCCTGGTTCCCCAGCCATGAATCATACTGAGGATTTCGGAATAGATCTGTCTCGGCACAGGCCACGGCAGAAGGTCCATGGACCTGCCGTCAAGAAGCACAAGGATAATGCTGCTGTCAGCTTCAGATGTCGTTGGGGACAGCCTGAAGCGCAGATCAAGAGTGCTGCGTTCAAAATTATCGAAGAACCCAAACCTGGAAATACCCCACAGACATGTCGTCACAAGGATGCCGACAAGAGCGACATTGAGAGTCCTCATCAGCCTGCCGCCAGGTGAGAAGCCTTCAGTCAAGGGGTACTTCCTCCGCCGAAAGCTTTCCGATATCAATGAAGTAATTCCTCAGCGCCAGAACGGCTGTTCTGTCAAACTTGGTGTCAATCTCACTGATTATGAGATTAAGTGTTTTTTTCAGGGAATAGGGTTCACGGTAGTGTCTCTTCGCTGTAAGCGCTTCGAATACATCGGCTACGGCGATGATCTTGCCTCCTATCGATATCTCCGTGCCCTTCAGACCATCGGGATATCCTTTTCCATCAACTCTTTCATGGTGCTGGGACGCGAATACGGGAACATCGTCAAGCTTTCCTTCGAATTCTATTGAGGAGAGGATGATCTTAGTGTGCTGTACATGTTTTCTGAGTATGGTGGTCTCTTCTTCAGACAGTGATCCGGGTTTCTTGAGTATACTGTCGGGAACGGCGATCTTACCGTAGTCATGCAGAAGAGCCGCGTAATAGATAGCTTCACGGGTATCAGTATCGATATTCATGTATTCTGCTATTTTACCTGACAGAAAAGTAACATCGAAACTGTGTCCGGCGGTGAGTGGATCCCTTGCTTCAATCGAGACGGTAAGAGCTTTTATAAGGCTCTCGAACATCCGCTTGCGGCTTTCCAGAAGCCTGACATTTTCTATGTTTACGGCAGTCTCCGAGGATACAATCTCCAGAAACTCTGCATCTCTGGCGGTAAAATTGTCTTCCCTCTAATTGATACCCTGGAATACGCATATGTAGACACGTGAAGAGTTTATTTTGCGTGCCGTTATCATGTTCCTTGTAATGAAACCTGTTGTCTTATCGATGGTTTTATTGAATCTCTGATCTTTGCAGACATCGTGCAGTATAAGTGTCTTCATGCTCCGCAGAACGGAACCGGCTATCCCCTGGCTGGCACTGAAACGTATCTCCTCAGATTCGCCCTCTGCGACATATGACCATAGTTCATCGGTTTTTGGGCTGTACAGGAACACCGTTGATCTCTCAACATCGAGAACTTTGCTGGTCTCCGACGCCAGAAGAGTTATAAGGGAATGGAGGTCCCTCACATGACTGATGGCACGCGTGATCCTTAGCAGTGACTTCAGCTGAATTGCTTCGATGTTATCGTTATTGAAAAGCATTACATCTCCTGATATAGAAGGTCTGGAACAGTTCTTCTGAACAGTCTTTCAGACAGAAACCCACAAATATGAATCTAACATGTTGAATCAATCAGCGGGAGTGAAGTCATTCAGGGGAGTATCTCGAAGAAATCATGGATCTTCCATAATCCGTCTTCGGATACCAGTTCAAGATAAATTTCATTCCGATCTCCGAATAATCCGTATCCAACCGGAACGAATGTTCTCTCATCATGTATCATGGGCTCTTCTGGCAAAATACCGAATATAAATATTGCTCCTGAAACGGCAGGACTGGATAGAATTTCAGTCATAAGCTGTCTGCCGTCCATATTTTCCATCTCACTGATCTCGATCTGGAGACCGAAATACTGCAGTATCCTGCTTACCTGCTGTGGGTCGTGCGAGAGAACCGAATCCACCATCAGAATGGCATCTTCAGATATCATATCAACGGCAGCGGATGCGCTCCCCTGCAGGATTGAATCCCGAAAGGCAGGAACAATCTCGGTGGAATCAGTGAACGAGGAAAAAAACACCAGTACTGTAATGAAGCAGTGAAACATATTATCTCCAATATGAATGAATTACAACAGACTCCCTTATCAGGCCTGCAAAACGTATAATTGTTGCTTGCCAGTAATCTACGGAATGGAGTTAAAGAATGTCCAGCGTACCGACTGTCGCAATAGTCGGCAGAGTCAATGTAGGGAAGTCCACGCTGTTTAACCGCATTGCAGGCGGGCGAGTAGCAATAGTCGATGATCAGCCTGGTGTTACAAGAGACAGGAAGATGACCTGGGCACACTGGTCGGGGTACGATTTTCTGGTTATTGACACCGGCGGACTTGACCCCGGCAGTGAAGATGCCTTCCAGGAAAGCATTGAAAAACAGATCAACCTCGCGATTACGGAAGCTGATGCTGTAATTCTTGTGGTTGACGCGACTTCCAGTATCCATCCCTTCGATATTGAGGCCGCGAAGCTTGTAAGGAAATCGGGCCTGCCCTCATTCCTTGCGGTTAACAAGGTTGATAACAACCAGAGAATGGATCTCGTTCCGGAATTCTACAGTCTCGGTCTCGATACACCATGGCCTGTAAGCGCACTGCACGGACATGGATCAGGTGATCTGCTTGATGCTGTGATCTCGGTTCTCCCACAATCGGAGAAAACTGAATATGAGGGGCTGTCGCTTGCCGTCGTAGGAAGGCCTAATGTAGGTAAAAGTTCGACTGTCAACAGATTGTGCCGTGAGGAAAGAAACATTGTCACCGAAGTGCCCGGCACAACGAGGGATTCAATTGATACCATGGTTTCCTGGCACGATAATGAGATAAGGATAGTGGATACGGCAGGACTGCGCCGAAAATCCCGCAAAATGGATGATGTGGAGTTCTACAGCACTGTAAGAGCATGGAAATCCATCGCAAGGGGGGATATTGTACTTGTACTGATGGATGCTTCCGAGTACCCCGTTCAGCAGGATATCCGAATCGCGGCAAAAGCCTGGGACATGGGTAAGGGCGTTGTTATCGGAGTTAACAAAATAGATCTGGGGATAGATAAGGATCTCTGGATAGCAAGTATTATCCAGCGTTTCAACCAGGCTAAGGATATCCCCATCATCTTCTTCTCAGCTCTGACGGGGGAAGGTGTGGGCCGAATACTGCCGATCGTTTTCGAGGTCGGGAGAAAGCGCGAACTGAATCTGTCAACCTCCGAAATAAACAGGAGGTTACAGGATGCCGTTGAGGATGTTCAACCGCCTTCACCGCGAGGTAAACCTGTCAAGCTGTTTTATGCTACTCAGGTTGGGCAGAAACCTCCGAGAATCCTGATATTCTCAAATCATCCCGCGGATATCCCGGATAATTACCGGCGATACATTGAGAATTATCTTATGAGTTGTCTCGCCTTGAAAGGGGTTCCTCTGAAGATTATCTATAGAAAGAGAAAACACTGATATGAGTCTCTGGCCCGATATTTTATATGCTGCCGCAGCATTTCTTTCAGGCTCGATACCATGGTCATGGCTTCTGGGTAAATTCAGAGGAATTGATATCAGAAATGAGGGTTCCGGGAACACAGGCGCTACGAATCTCTTCCGCGTATGCGGCAGAAGAACTGGTCTTGCCGGTTTATTTCTGGATACACTGAAGGGAGCCCTTCCGGTCCTTGCGGCGAAACACGGAATTACAGGTATCGCGCCTCCCGCCGGAGACTGGACACTCGCGGTGGCATCTATCTTTGCCGTTATCGGTCATGTTTTCAGCCCCTGGCTGGGATTCAGAGGCGGAAAAGGAGTGGCAACAGCTCTGGGCGTACTGCTGGTTCTGTCACCCATGACTTTAGCTTCGGGCCTTATTGTTTTCTTACTGGTTCTTTTAATTACAAGATATGTTTCTCTCGGGTCGATATCCGCTGCAGTGGTCGTGATACCGTTCGTATTCATCTTTGAGCCCGGCAGGCTCCCTGTCCAGATAATCATATGTCTTGTTGCCGTTCTGGTTGTGGTTCGGCATAAATCGAATATCGTTAAACTTATGCATGGTAAAGAGAACAGATTCAGTTTTCATGGAGATAAAAGATGAGCACCGGCTGGAATATTGGAAGACTGGTACTTCTCATGGAAAGCCTGGTCGCGAAGGATCTCAAAGTAAGGTATAAGAGATCGATACTGGGCTTCGCATGGTTTCTTCTTAAGCCCCTTTTCAGTATGGTGGTCTATTATTTCGTATTTACAGGAATACTGCGGTTCGGCGGAGCGATACCCCACTTTTCACTTTTTCTTCTGACCGGGCTGTTGCCATGGAATTTCTTCTCATCATCCCTGAGTGCCACAACATCCAGCCTTCTTGATAACCACAGGCTGATAAGGAGTATACATTTTCCAAGGATGGCCCTTCCAGCAGCAGAGGTTGCTGCCAACCTGGTTCACCTTATCCTTTCTCTTCTGGTCCTGGAGGTTCTGCTGATCATTTTCGGACACAATCCCGGATTGTCAATCATTCTTATACTTCCTGCGCTTGTTCTTCTGACAAT
>JAIOSX010000141.1 GCA_021107345.1 Candidatus Aegiribacteria sp. | reverse complement strand
CATACCCTTCGTCCAGCATCGCATTGATTGAACACGCTTACTTTCCTGTGAATATAGTCGACTATCTGGTTCCTTATACGTCTTCAGCTCCTGTACCGGTTTCGAGCTCTTCTGTAGTCGAAGATATCGATGCGTACATACTTGCATTCCAGGATCCCGATATTGTAAGAGAATACTCATACGATGTTGTTTACATTGACAGAGGAACGGATGACGGTCTTAAGCCCGGAGATATTTTCAACATGTACAAATACGGTCATGCGATTCTAAGCCCCTCCGGTGAAACCGTGGTGACTACGGATATAGCAGTTTGCGAGCTTATAGTTCTTGAGACCCGCCAGAACACTTCATCAGTATTGATCTTCTCTTTATCATCAACCGATCTGGTGCGTATTGGCGATAGAATAGAATTGATCAGAAAACAGCTGTAGCGGCCAAGACGATGAAATGGAAGGTAATTGTAAAGGGCGATGAACCCTCGGAGAAGTCTGTACTATTTCTGACTGAACGCACTGGCTTGCTTTTTGATAAAATACTGAGGGCTTTCAGCCATGAGAATGAAATCGTATGCAATGGCCTTTCCGAGGGAGAAGCACAGGAATTAGCCGACAGCCTTCGGAGGGATCCCGGTATACACTGCAGAATCCTTCCAGATCATGAGGAAGAGGTTCAACCCGTTCCTCTCTTTCGGGTCCTGCTGATAAACTACCGTCCCGGATACCGGACCAGGCTGAGAAGAAGATTGCAGGATTTGACACATCTTCCACAGGAACAGATTGTTCTCTGGCTTTCCCGAATGCCGATTGCTCTTAGCAAGGGTATAGACAGCGAAACCGCTAAAAGTGTAAAAAAATCAATAACCGAGGCCGGTGGGATAGTCAGGATCGAAGCCGAATCACTGCTGCAGGAAAGCGTTTTACCAAGACGAAGGTCGAATGCGGTATTCAGAACCAGCACGCATCCCGTCGATTCAGATGACGACATCAGTGATACGCTGTTCGGAAATCTAACCGATACCGCCGACGATGATGACTCCCGCATTCCTCCTGTAAGTGGTCTTCCGGAACAGTATTCAATCGGACCGCCTCCAATTGACGAATTTGAGACCTCGTATGGAAGGATATTCCTGCAACCCCCTGATAAGTATACTCTTGGGCTTCCTTCAAAATCCCTTGATGGAGGATTTCTTGAGACTCCTCCTGTTCTGCCGGATGTCAGCAACAGAAGTATTCCGGAAGCCATTGAATTTTCTCCGCCTGAAATCGCAGCTGGAAATTTTCCGCCCGTAGTTGGCAACAGAGAGCAGAATTCGTTAACCTCCGGGCCTACTCCGGATATAGTGATACTATACGCTCCGGCCGGCAGTATATTTCAGCATCTCCTTCTCCCTCCTGTTCTTGAGAAATCCCGGAAAGATCTTTTTAAGACTGAAGATGATTTGCCGGATGATGCTGAAACTAGTAATAATCTGGAATCTGAAAAGAATGCCATCAGAGATGTATTCACCAGCGTGAGAAATAGAAATCGAAGGCATACCAGAGAATCAAACGACTCGGAAGACGCAGTACTGAAACTTGTACTGTGCACGCCGGCACCGGAGAATGAGGACAGAGTTGCCAAAGCCCTTTGCGATGTAATTGGAATTTCATTGAGAGAGTCCTGGGACCTTCTAAGAAAGACTCCCTCACTCCTTGAGGTCTGCAAAAATCACAAAAGGGCGATCAAAATGGCCCATGAACTTGATTCCCGGGGTGTTACGGTATCCCTCACCAGAGGAAGCCTGAACGCAGAAATACCGCCAGTGATCGCAGGCGAAGGATTTCAGGCATGGCTTTCGAAGAATGGATGAATGTCTGGATTCATATCTGGAGTACTCAGCCCTTGAAAAGAAACTTGCCTCTCGAACGATAAAAGCTTACAATAATGATCTGGGGCATTTCAACAGATGGCTGACAGTTAACGGAATTGTGCTTTCGGAGGCAGCTGCTGCAGATATAGCGGAATATATGGCTTTCCTTTCATCTTCCGGTTTTTCACCGGTCAGCATCATAAGAAAACTGTCCTCCATCAGAGGTTTCTTCCGATTCATGCAGTCATCGGGGCAGCGAATCGATAATCCGACTGAACTTCTTCATTCTCCGAGGCAGCCGGTCAGACTTCCCCACGCAGTAAGTGTTGAGACGGTTGCGGCTCTTATAGATGTCTGGGAAGGAGATTCTCCCGTCTCCACAAGGAATCGCGCGTTGCTTGAACTTGCATATGGCGCAGGTCTTAGAGAGAGTGAACTCACCGGGATGACCGTTTCCAGGATCTACCTGGAAGATGCTCTCGTGAGACCCTTCGGGAAGGGATCCAGAGAAAGGTTAGTTCCGATAGGAGGAACTGCGGTAAGATGGCTTTCACTGTACATTGATACTGCCAGACCCCTGCTGGCACATGGAAAATCAACTCCGGTTCTTTTTCTTACATACAGGGGAAATCCCCTTTCCAGAATGACAGTATGGAACATTGTAAGAAGATCTGCAGAGATGGCGGGTATACAGGAACATATCCATCCTCATATCCTGAGGCATTCATTTGCTACCCATCTACTGCGGGGAGGTGCTGATCTCAGGGTTGTTCAGGAACTGCTCGGTCATGCCGACATAAAGACAACTGAGATCTATACCAGCGTGGATGTAACTTATCTGCGGGGTATTGTTGACAGATACCACCCAAGATCGGGAGAAGTATGATACTCTTTCCATCCAATTTCATGAATCCATTCGATATTTCCAGACTACTCTACTATGCGGCTATCTGGAGCGGAGGAAGAACCTCCGAAGTATGGATGCAGGCGTTCAATGCCCTGCGTACCCATGTGAAAGAGATATCGAGAAGTCCCTCCAGCGGCAGGGTCGAGGAACTGTCCAGGCAGATGAATCTTCTTTCGGGTAATACCGATACTTCTATATATCTGCCACCCGATATAGCTTCAAGCTGTTTCGGAGCATGTCTTTCGGAAGCATCGGCCCTTCTGGAGCTAGGCTATCCCAGGGATGAACCTGCGTTGTTCACCACATCATTTCCTTCT
The DNA here is from genome assembly GCA_021107345.1 of Candidatus Aegiribacteria sp. The sequence goes on along the minus strand of JAIOSX010000141.1, from coordinate 15,770 downwards.
CCTGCGCGGAATTCCATCAGAACCCGCCATCAGATCAGATCTGCAATTCATCATATCGGAGGGAACTTCGAACTCCTGAAAACTCTTTTCAGGACCGAGGATTCAACCGATCCCTGCCTTAATATCACCTTTGCAGTCTGGCCTCCACAGCGGGTGCCTGAAAACAGATTCATGCTCCGCCTGGGACATCCGGGACAGCTCGTTCCATCCGTATTGATTCTTGATGAGCGGCTGCTGGGATACGTACTTCTATCCTGCTGGGATCTTGCCCTGAGGCTTAGAGAAACCGAGAATATATCCACCTCTGAACCCGATTTCAGGTCCTTCGCAGCATCGGTAATGGACGATATCAGGAGCGACTGACCAGGACTGTATATTTCACTGAACGATGTATCAATGAGTTAGCCATAACGCCGGATCAGATGGAAGAGATGTCAGAATATCTTCGTTGATGAAGAGGGAATACTTCTCACCCAGTTCTGTGAGCCACTCTCTGGTCCGATCTTCTGCGAGTCTTGCTCTGACTATCAGATGAAGATCCTCCTCAAGTTCCTCATAAGTCGCTTCGTGCGGGGGAACGATTTGCACAAGTCTGAAAGCCATATATGTGATGTTCTCAAACAGAGAAGACAAGCTTGACCAGGTAACGGTATCTCCGGGCAGCGCAGCGAAGACATCTTCTCCCCTGAATCCGGGAATATCTTCCCTGAGAAGAGGGCGTGTAATGTTTGAAGGGGGATCGTCTTCTGACAAATGTATCCAGAAATCACAGCCGGAGATTATTGAATCAACAGAATTTCCTTCTGATAGTGTTCTTTCGTATGCCATAGCATCATCGCTCTGAATCAGTACACACTGAATACTTCGTTTCTCCGGAATGATCGGAATTTCAGTCAGATTATCGAATTCATCACGCAACAGCTCGGGGGTTATTCTGATGGTGCTGTACACCTCATCCGCGAAAAGTTTATCCGAAGCGATGCCAAGCATCCAGGCATCTCTCTCTGTTAACAGATCTCTATATGCTTCCGGATTAACTTCCATAAAGTAATTCATAAGAGCATCGTTCAAAAGAGTAATTTCGATAAACCATCCCAGCCAGATAATGTCTGAGGGTTGAACAGGCATAAAATCACTCTGATACTCAATCTCCTGCACGAAATCTGAAGCTGTCATAATACCATGGCTAGAAACAACAATTGAATCCTCCGGGAGGAGGTCTTCAAGACCGGAATAGTAAAGAGCAAGGTTATTAATGGCAGTATTACTAATTACTGGCTCTGAGGCAGCGAGGATTGAATCAGTAATTCTCTCGAAATCAGCATTTCCTCTTGCGGCTGAAAATCTCCGGAAAGCAAGGGCAGTTACCCTCTCCGAATTTGCCAGAGTTTCGCTGACCAGTACCGGATCAGTTACCACGACAGAATCGAATCTTATCAGAGTTCCATCCGAAAGGGGTAGTTCATCTCCGGGATTCATGGAATCCAGATGAACAGCAAGTTCACGCGGCAGTTCCGGCAAATGCTCGGGACCTGACCGTATCTCTCTTGCAGATCCTGACCATAGGGTATACCAGACCGTTGTTCCCATATGATCCTTGAAGTAATCGATATCCTCATCGGTTATGGACTCTTCGGCAACAGCTATAATGCTTTCCCGTGCCAGTAAGGAGGTTTGTCCGCGTATCCAGGCATTACCAAGAGCGATAATATCAGGTCTCTCGAGGTAGTTGAGCCGCTGAATCTCCCTTATAATCATCTGCTTCCTCGCCAGGGAGACTATGAATTCGTTAACATGATCACCCCTCTGAATGAAGTAATTCTGTTGTTCAGAGGAAAGCATAAGCCATGCGTTTCCCGCCTCAGCTACCGATATTGTACTGCTATCGATTGAGATAAGCCATGTGTCTGCCTCAGACGCAGTTCCACAGGCTACGGTAGATACGACACAGAGAGAAAACAGCACTGCTCCGGTAAAATACAACTGTTTCAGATCGAATATCCTTTCATGCTGAGGTAATAATAAGAAAGGGAGGATCTTCGGATCCTCCCTGATTCATGATTGCTGAGCTTCTAGAACAGAGTTTTGATACCGCCCCACGAATTTGACTCAAGGGCAAGAGGAGCGGTCTCATAGCAGCGCAGAGCGTCCGGAGTGCCCTGCTCGAGAGTCCATAACTGATTCTCAAATGACCCGCTGTAGCTTCCCATAGTACAGCCACCTGCATACTCGTTAGAGTAAAAGTGAGCAGCGATCAGGTCTCCGTTACTGTCGATCTGATAGAGCATGTTGTCTCCAGCGTTTGTGGATACCCAGAGACAATTATTGGTATAATCCCAGGCGGCGCCGTAAGTTTTAGCATTTCCTACAGCTGATGACCAGGTAGTGTAGGTTGCAGTGCTGCCTGAAACCCCATCCCAGGTTACTTTATATATATCGGTAGTTTGGCTGCCGGTGTAGAAATTCGTTCCGTCCCATGCCTGTGCTCGATTGGGGCTGACAGCGTCGCATGTGTAGGATCCGACATACGCGTATGTACCAATATCATAGTAATCCACTTCGTTATCCTGGCTGCCGAATATGTAACTGCCGTCACAGCAAAGGTCACGGAGACCCCAACCTTCAGTCTCGTACTGATCGACGGTAGTAATAAGAGTGTGAGTACTGCCATCGATGATATGGAGCCAGAGAGGTCCGCCGGCATCCTGCGCGTCGGTTACCCAGAAGTTGGCTCCGTCAAAACCGACACCGACACACCTTGGTGAACCTCCAAGTAGTTCCAGATCGATATAGTCCAGTTCATCGAGAAAGCCATCAGTAACAGTTTCATCGGAGGACCTGCCGCAGAAATCTCCATCTGTGGTTACGCCGCTGGCAAAAGCGACAAATACCAATGCAAGCAAAACAATTATACAACGCATGCTTACTCCTTATCAGTTAATGTTTCTAGTTTCATAAATTAACACATACATTATTCTAAATATCACTTTTACCCCGGATAGTCAAGGGACTTTCTGAAGTGAGAAAATGAATCGAAAAAAAACGTAATGGGCATGAAGAACAGCACCAGTAAGTTGACAGATCATACTATCGGTATTATGTAATATTTCATTAGAAGTCAGTGTTCAACTCTAACTCATAAAAGGAGTAAAAATGAAGAAAGTAGCAGTGTTATTGCTGTGTATCGCTCTCTCAGCTTTTGCTACGACCAGAACGGTAGAATCGGGTTCTAATCCTCCAGCTACTGTAAAAGGTACTTACACAGTTGAAAATACCATCATTGTTGGTTTAGGTGGTGCTCTCGGTATGGCAATTAAGGACGACGTTCCTACACCGTCTGGATTGCTGATTATAGTTTGGCTGAAAACATCGAGTATGACGTGTCAATTGGTATTGCCACCGGTAATACATGGGCCATAACCGATGGTGTCGATGCCGATGATCAGGCTTTCTGTGAATATACCAGCGGAAACCAGTTCTTTTTTGGTGATTATGTTACCAATAGCATCGGTGTTTTTGATGATGTAGGAGCTTTTGTTAAATTTATCCCCGGTCCTGCCGCCTGGCCAGTAAAAATAATGGGTATGGGTGCAGGACACGATATGCTTTACTGTTCAGGAAATAGCGGTACGGAAATCGCCTGGGGTTCTTACACAGGTACTGAAGCCTCTGTCACCTGGACGACAGCAGCATGGGCAAGCGTTTACGGAATGGCTGTCTACGGTGACAATCTCTTCATGTGCTGCAGTCTTACCGGTGAGGATAATATCTTCATCTTCTATATCAACGCTGATGGAAGTGTCAACATGACCCCCGTATGGTCATGTGAGTTCATTGAAGACACGACTAACGGAGGAATTGACTGGGACGGTCAGTATCTCTGGGTCTATTCCCAGAACGAAGATCTTTACAAACTGGATATTGACTGGAGTCCCGGAGCTCTCGATGAAACAACCTGGGGTGAGATCAAGACCAGCTTCTAGCTAAAAAACATACAGGTACTCAGAAGAAGGCGGAGTTCATCTCCGCCTTCTTCATACTTCCGACTCCAAACACACTACCTTCATATGAATATCTTCTGCATATTGTGCGGGCAAGCATGGTTTGACTGTACTGCAAGAGTGACTAATCGAGCAGGAGTAATATGAAGTATTATCGTGTTCCCGGACTGCTTTTCATCATTCTTACGATTTTTTCTCCCTCATGCGGGGAACCCGATACCAACCAGGCTACCTGCCGAATTTGACTATGGCGAATCCAGCCGCAATCACGCAGACAATAGGAGAGCTAACTGCTTAATGTAATCCCCCGCCATATTCAGAAGCTCTTTCTCGAGGGCAGAACAGAAGACAGCACAACTAACTGCGTTCTTCTTGTTGACATCACCGGTTTTACATCAATGACCGAGGAGCTCATGACCCACGGAAAGGCAGGAGCGGAAGTACTCTCCTGTATCCTGGGGAGGGTCTTCTCCAGAGCTGTGAGGGAGATATACATTCGGGGAGGTATGATAGCTCAATTCGAGGGAGACGCGGTAATAGCTGTATTCCCGATAGATCGGCCTCAGAACGCACTGGATGCGGCGGAATCTCTGGACCTCTATTTCAGGAAGAACCTTATTCATAGAACAAAGTTCGGTAACTGGGAGGTTTCAGCAAGGCTTGCGCTTACAGGAGGCTCCATAGAGTGGGGGATCATCGGGAAGAGAATGTTGATTTACTATCTAAAGGGTGATGCAATCTCAAAGGGTGCTTCCCTTTTATCAGCAAGCAGCCCTATCAGCTTGCATATCGATGACAGTTTTCCTGACATAGATGAAGGCAGCGGTGTGGCAGCGGGTTCCTGTTCAGAAGATACAGACCCTGGAAGCCATGTTAATACCGGCCGAATAAGGAAGAGCGTTGCGGAACGCTTCGTACCTGATCTCGTACTGTCGAGCAGGCTCACAGGCGAATTCCGTGACATAACCACTGTTTTCGTAGCCTTACGCAAATCCCCGGCTGAGAAAATAAACAACTCTATCCGGACTGTTCTGGAAAAGGCAGCCTACTATGGAGGGTATGTAAGCGGACTTTACTTCACATCCTCAAAACCGGTAATCACCATTCTCTTCGGTGCGCCTGTATCGTGGGAGAACAATGAGTCCAGGGGATGCCGATTCGCCTGCGATCTGAGGAAATCATTCAGTGAATACATGAGGTGCGGGATAGCTTCGGGCACGGTATACGCAGGTATGACCGGCAATTCCAGGAGATGTACGTACACTGTTTACGGAGACACGATCAATACGTCCGCAAGGCTGGTATTCAAGGCCGGATGGGGCGACGCGCTGGTATTGGAAGAGATAGCAGGCAGAATCGAGACTGAGTTCGTCTGGGGTGACAGAACCTGCTGCGCGTTGAAGGGCAAGAAGGAGGACACCATGACTCTCAGCCTTCTTCGCTGCCAGGATTCCGGTATCAGGCGGATATTTCAGGGAGAGATGCTGGGGCGCTCCTCCGAACTGCGTTTCATTCGAAGGCGGTTGTATGCTCTGAATCACGGAGCTTTCGCCGGTATAACCACCATATACGGCGTGGCAGGCATCGGTAAATCAAGGCTTATTCATGAAGCTGCACTGGAACATGACGGACCATCCCAGACATTCGTTCTGCGATGTGATGATATACTGAGAAGCAGTCTCAATCCTATCGAATACTTCTTCAGGGATTATTTCAGTCAGTCGAGTTCAAGACCAACAGAGGCGAATCGAAGATTATTCGAAGAAGGGCTGGAATCTCTGGCAGTAAGGCTTGAAAACAGCGGATCCAAATATGCGACTTACCTGGCGGAGAATCTGCGCATGTCTCAATCGATTATAGGTTCTGTACTGGGGCACTTCCGGGAAGGTTCAACCTTCGAAAAACTTGATCCCGGGGAGAGGTTCGAAAATATAGCCATAGCCACAGGAACCCTGATAGGAGCGCTGTCGTCTATACAGCCTCTTATCCTTGTCATAGAGGATCTTCAGTGGATGGACGATGATTCAAAGAGGTTGCTTGGCATCATTTCCGGCGAGCTTGCGAAGTATCCGGTGGCACTGTTAATTTCCAGCAGATACATGGATGACGGCTCAAAACCGGAAACCGGAATCGAACACAGGATGGATTACGCATTCATTGATCTGAAACCTGTCGATGAAGAAGCTTCCAGATCTATTGTATTCAAGCATTTATCCCATAATCCAGGAACTGATCTCACCGCTTTCATTCAGGAAAGGACCCAGGGAAATCCCTTCTATATCGATCAGTTCTGCGTTTACCTTAAGAATGCAGGATTCGTGGAGCACAGGAGAGAGGGCTGGAGGCTTGTATCGCGTAACCTGGAAGTTCCGTCGAGTATCCTGTCAATACTGGTCGCCAGAATGGACAGGCTGCACATCAGGCTGAAGAAGCTGGTTCAGACGGCTTCGGTTCTTGGTCAGGAATTCGACCTCAATGTGCTTTCTGATATTTCCGAAGAAAGGAACACAGACTCTCTGATGTGGCAAGGTGTCAGCGAACAGCTCTGGACCAGAACGAAAGAAACCACATACGCCTTCAACCATGCTCTGTACAGAGACGCAGCGTACGGCATGCTGCTTGAACGGGAGCTGAAGAAACTGCATATAAAGGCGGCTGATGTGATATTAAGCAGGAACACCGATGATCCCGACAAAGTGGCCGGTAAGATAGCATTTCATATGGAAAGCTCCGGCAAGCACTCCGAAGCCTCTGAATGGGGATGGAAGGCACTGGTTCAGGCGGAAAAGAACTGCAGACTTCATGATTGCCTTCAGTGGACCGACAAACTCCAGTCCATGCTTATGAAGAACAGTACAAAGGGCAGGAGACCGCAGCTGCTGAATCATGTTCTCTGCATAAGGAATAGAACCCTGTCCAAACTGGGCAGACATAGGGAACAGGGGGAAAACCTCGAGCTGCTCAAGAAGATGTGTGAGGATGAATGCTGGGAAGACAGGTCCGGCAGTCTGCTTATCATACAGGCACATTACTGCAGCAGCACCGGAAGGATAGATGAAGCCTTCTCCCTCTACGAGAAGGGTCTGGAAGCTGCTGAAAGAGAGGAGAACCTTGAAAGCCAGGCGTTGATACTGGGTAATATAGGGATACTTCACAGGGGTTCCGGACATATCGACAAGGCAAAAGAATGCTACGAAAGGACACTTGGGATACTCAGAAAATTAGGTGACAGGAAGGGTGAAGGCAATGTTCTTGGCAATCTGGCTCTTCTGCTGCGGCATCAGGGTCGTACCGAAGAGGCTGAAAACCATTACCTGCAGGCCCTGAAGATACACCGGGAAGTCGGTAACAGAAGGGCGGAAGGTTATATTCTCAACGGCCTCGGGAATCTATCGGACAATGAAGATGCTTCACTTGAATGGTTCCGAATGGCTCTGACTATAAACAGGGAGGTAGGGGACAGGAAAGCCGTTGGTATTGCCCTGGGTAACATAGGTCTGATCGAATCCGACAGGGGGCATTTTGAGACGGCGGCTGAGAACCTGTACAGAGCCCTTGATATCTTCAGGGACATAGACAGTTTCCAACTTCAGGCCGGGACACTCAACATCATAGGAGAGATGAACATGTCTCGGGGAGATCTTGATACCGCATACTCAGACATTCAGGAATCCATTGACATATCCAGGAGGATTAAACAAAAACGTACCGAGGTCCGGGCCATAATCCTTCTGGGAAGGATCACGGCACTGAAGGGTGATATCGAAGGTGCTCTTGAACTGTACGAACAAGGCTACGATCAGATAATAAAATACGGATTCTCATTCGATATCGACGAGAACTTCACCAGACTTCGCAAACTTCTAATAGAGAACGGAACCGACCCTTCCGTTCTACCATGGCCACCGGACTGGGATCCGATGAATACTGCAGAACAGACCTGATCAAAGATGAATGCTTTCACCTGTGACCGGGTGATTGCATCGGAGCCGGAGAATTGCATATTATCCTGTTGGAAAAAACTGATTCAATACGTTGAAATGTAACTTGAATGATGGAGGCTTTCATGCTGTCAATTCTTCTTTCATCAATAATCCTTTCCGTTGTGCTTCCCAATTCTGCCGAGATCGAGACGATCACAGCAGGTCAGCAGGCTACCATTGATGTTTCCTCCGGGGAGGGATGGGTGCGTATTCTGGAGGATGATTACATCTGCCTGAAATTATCTGTGCCTGACGGTATAATACTGACGGCCTTTGATGAGAATAGTGATATTCTGTGCCAGTCCGAATCCGGCAGTGATATGATATTGTCGGCATTCGCTGATTACTGGTTTTATATCCAACTGATATGCGACGCAGGATACTCCTCTTCATCCGCTGAAATTGTTGTTGGGGAGGTACCTCCCTCTGAGTTGTCCCATGGTGATGATGTTGAGGGTGTTCTGGGCCGGAATGTAATGGCGGAAACCTATACTTTCAGTCCCGGTTCCCGGGGCCGCTGGACATTCAGGCTGAACGGTACCGGAGGAACCGATCTGGATCTTGAGGTATACGGTACAAATATGAGCTTCTGGGGAAGCAGTATGTCACTTGAAGGATTTGAGACAGTTACCGTTTCGGTTCTTCCAGGAGAAGTAGTGACAGCCGTTGTAAGCAGATACGGGAAAAGTGGTTCCGGAGAATATGAATTCTCGGTTGAACCTTCCGGGCAGTTTCCCGAATTCGATCTCTCGGGTCTGACAGAATCGATAGCTCCGGGAGAGATTCATCGCTACCTCATATCCGGGCATGAATCCAGCTTCTTCCTTGATCTGGCAATATTATCTTCAGGAGCGGATATCGACCTCCTTATTCGGGATACATCCGGTGAATACCTGATGAGTTCAGAGTCCTACGCTTCAATTGAGACTCTGCTATTTCCGTCGACAGGGACCGAAGTCGTCGCGGATGTGATTCTTTATGATACTGGAGATAATGAAACTGTCTCCTACGGAATGTACACAAGAGAGCCGGGTCCACTTTCAAACCTTATACCTGTCAAAGAGGTAGTGAATATTGATTCCGGACGCAACCTGCCTGTCGGTTTCTGTCCGATCCTTGGAGGGCTGTTCAGGATAAGCGTGAACTTCGAGAAAACTCGTGATGGAGATGTAAGAGTTTTCAGGGAGACAGGTGAGCCGACTGTCACATTCGCTACTGCAAGGGGGGATGAAGAATTCCTGCTGTACGTTTCGGAGGGAGATACCGTATGGATAGATCCATTTTTCGCGAATATGGAGACAACAGGTGATGCAACTGTAAGGATATCCCTGGCTGATGCCGCTACGATAGAAGGTGAATACTTCGGTGAGATCAGTGAGAACTCACACACTGAGTTTTTTACAGTTCGGGCTGAATCGGAGACTATTCTGGATATCGGACTCACCGGTGAGGACAGGGAAGTTAATCTTGATCTGTTCGTCACCGGCCCTGATTTCGATCTTATAGCAGAGGGATGGCTTAGCAACGTTGATGCGGCAGGTGATGAGGCTGTAGAAGTTTACGCTGAAAAAAGCGCCGAATACGGGATAACTGTCTACCTATACGACAGGAGCGGGCAGACACCGTTCAGGCTGGAAGTGAATAGAATTGAAAGAACAGCTCTGGCTGAGCCATCACCGTTGGAAGAGATATGGGCAATATCCGCAGGGATCAGCGGATACTCCTCGTCAGCCGATATTTTGAACAGGGCCAGCATGGACGCAGTTGAAATGTACGATTTCCTTATCGAAGATCAGAGAGTCCCGGCTGATCATGTCATACTCCTGGTGGACGCCATGGCCACTTCCGAGGAATTCATAAGCGGTATATCCTCTCTGCTGAGTTCTGCAGGGCCTGAGGATAAGGTCATTGTTTTCTACAGTGGGCACGGCGATCAGTCGTATCCCGGTTCAGGAGGGGCTGAGGAACCGGATTCGGCCAATGAATACCTCTGCCTGTATGACGATGAGATATCGGATGATCAGATAGCGGCACTGATCGATTCCCTTGCGGTATCACCGGTTTTTCTTTTCTTCGACGCATGTCATTCCGGGGGATTTGTGAACGATTTCTCCGATGGAAGCAATGTCCTTATTCTTACAGCAGCCAGAGAAGACCTGAGCGTCAGCGAAAGAATTCTTACTCCGATCCTGCTTCAGGGTTCCAGAGGAGATGCGGACAGTAACGGAAACGGTTATGTTTCCGCACTTGAGCTTATGACATACATAGACGAAAAACTGCAGCTGATATGTCCCGAATGTGACGCTGAGCTTGCCGGGAATACATATGTCTGTCCTGAATGCGGCGCGGTTCTTAAAGGTGATAATGCTGTACCCAGGCCACAGCAGGGCATGTTCCTCAATGAGGATGTTGAACTGTGGAAGATCCGGTAGAAAGGAAATAAGTGACTGAGGAAAGAGATCTGCATCCACTTGAGGAGAAACTGCTTGTCTATCTCGAAAAAATCGGTGCATCATCTGATACCGAAATAATTGAAAGAAGTGATCTGCCCGATGAGGGTTCGTACAGAAGGGCAGCCGAATGGCTTCTGTCCAGAGAGCTTGTCAGAGAGATATCAAGGGATGAGGAAGAATTCGTAGAGCTTGGCCCCCTGGGAAGCGGCAATCTTGAAGCAGGTGTCACGCCTGAACTGGCAATGTTGAGGGAAGTGGCCGGAGGCACCGGGTCTCTGCAGGATATTCAGAAAAATACTCTTTTTGACAGAGGGCGCTGGGGCAGTGCATTCGGGTCACTCATGAAAACCGGTCATCTTAAGTCGGATGCCGATGGCATTCATCTTACCTGCGAACCTGAAGAAACAGTATTCCGGAAAATCTGGGATCTTGTTTACGAACCTCTTGCAGGCAGTGGTGAGCTGAAAATGGTTCAGCTGCCTGAGGAAGTGGTTTCGATTATTCACGACAGGAGCCCGAAGAGAGGGAAAAGCAGAGCTGAATTTATTATTAATGTACTTGTAACCAGGATGCTTGATATCACTGAGGAGGGGCGTACAGCTCTCAGAGCTGCGAAGGAGAATGTTACTATCGGAGCGATTACTCCGGAGATTCTGGCAGACGGTTCATGGAGAAACGCGAAATTCAGAAGGTACCAGCTTGATATCCCCCCGTCACAGGTACATACAGGAAGGCTGCATCCTTACAGGCAGTTTCTCGATACGGTCAGAAAGCGGTTCATGGCACTGGGTTTCACCGAAATGCGAGGTTCTCTGGCCGAGAACGAGTTCTGGAATAATGATGCCCTTTTCATGCCCCAGTTTCATCCCGCAAGGGATATCCACGATGTCTATTACCTGAGTGACGGTATCAGAGTGCCTCCTCCCGAGCGGGAACTGGAAGAGAGGGTAGCAGAAGTTCATGAGAACGGTGGTAACACCGGCTCCAGAGGTTGGGGTTACAGTTTCAGCCGGCAGCAGTCCCTTCAGACTATTCTAAGGTCCCAGGGAACCGCGCTGTCAGCAAGGACCCTGGCATCGAATCCCGAGATTCCAGGGAAATATTTCGGCATCGCAAGATGCTTCAGGTACGATCAGGTTGATTCCACACACCTTCCGGATTTCTTCCAGGTGGAGGGTATAGTACTTGGTGAGCATATTAATCTAAGGCATCTTCTGGGTCTTCTCAAACTGTTCGCTGAAGAGATAGCGGGTGCATCCGATTACAAGTTCCTTCCCGGATATTTCCCCTTCACAGAGCCTTCGGTTGAGATGCATATAAAACATCCGGTTCTGGGATGGGTAGAAGGCGGAGGCGCAGGTCTCTTCAGGCCTGAGGTCTGCATGCCCCTGGGTATAGATGTACCCGTAATCGCGTGGGGGCTCGGCCTCGATAGAATGGCGATGCTTGCAATGGGGATTAAGGATATTCGTGATCTGATCACTCCCGACCTCTCCAGGCTGAGGGGGATCAGGGTTCAGCCTGACCGTCTTCTTACGGGAAAGGATATTAAGGATGCCTAAGATAGAAGTCAGCAGACAGGATCTTTTTAAACAGGCCCGAATCGAAGATCCCGGTGACGAGAAGCTGGCTGACCTTCTTTCTCTGGTCAAGGGTGAAATAGACTCCTCAGAGGGAGACAGGCTCAAACTGGAACTCAATGACACCAACAGACCTGACCTGTGGAGTGTAGAGGGTGTAGCAAGGGCGCTGCGATGCTGGAATGCAGGGGCTGAGGGACATCTGGAAGATCTTCCGGAGCCTGGTATGGAGATCTTTGTTGATCCTGGTCTTGAGAACGTAAGGCCATTCATAGCGGCTTTCGCCGCATACGGTTGGGCACCGGATCAGAAAGAACTTGATGCACTGATCAATGTGCAGGAAAAACTGGCCGCTTCCTTTGGAAAGAACAGGAAAACTGCCGGAGCGGGATTCTACCGTCTGGACGATATCGAGTTTCCCGTCAGATACAGAGCAGTATCTCCTGATACATCTTTTGTCCCTCTGGGTTTCGAGAAGGCAATGACATTATCTGAAATCCTGGAAGAGACGGAAACCGGTCGAACATACGCCCATCTGCTGAAGGACAAGGATCTCTGGCCCCTGCTTGAGGATACGGGTGGCAATGTCCTTTCGTTTCCTCCGATTCTGAACAGCCAGGCGACAGGAAGTGTAAGCCCCGGCGATTCCATGCTTTTCTGTGAGGTTACCGGCACCGAATGGGAAACTGTTCAGCTTTCTGCTACCATACTGGCATGCAACCTTCAGGACAGAGGAGCTGAAATTATCCCCATAAGAATAAACTATCCTGAACCCTACCCTGGAAAAACCGCTGTAACCCCGATCGTTTTCAGTGACTGCCTGACTGCATCCATGGAATCCATCCGTCGCGTTCTGGGTGTGGACATATCTCCGGAATCTGCTCGAGAAGCACTTAAGCGGATGGATTATGTGTCTGTTGAGCTTGACTCCACCGGGATAACAGGTACAATGCCGCCCTACAGGAGGGACGGTATACATGCCGTTGACATGATCGAGGATATTGTCATCTCCCTCGGATTTTCAACCTTTGACCCACTTCTTCCGGAGCAGTTCACACTGGGGAAATGCGCACCCATAGAAGATCTGGCGGATGCAACACGGATTCTTCTTGCAGGTGCGGGTTGCGAAGAGATTCTGCGCCCTGTCCTGACAAGCAGAGCGAAGATTATGGACGCGACGCGAACACCGGACAATCCTGTGAGTATAGCGAACCCCATGACGGCGGAATACGGCGTGGTCAGGAATACGCTTCTTCCCGGACTGCTTGAAGTGGAAAGTACAAGTGCCCATGCGGCGTATCCCCACAGGATCTTTGAGACGGGGGAGGTTCTAACTATCGGAAAAGACGGGAACTGCAGAACCGAAATACTGCTGGCCTGCCTGGTCTGCGGCAATAAGGCCGATTTTGGTGATGCTCATTCCATAATAGGTTCCCTCTGTCACTCAAGAGATGTTGGACTGTCTCTTGCTGATACTGATGATGACAGGTTCATTCCGGGAAGATGTGCAGCGATTACCATCGATGACCGGGTTTCCGGAGTTATCGGAGAATTACACCCGGCGGTTCTTGATAGCTGGGGTATTTCCCGTCCCGCTTCCGCTTTCGAGATTGAACTCTCCGCGCTGAAGGGATAAATGCCGCTTTTTAACCTTGTCAGTGATTTTCAGCCATCCGGGGACCAGCCGAATGCCATAAGAGAACTTACTGCTGGTCTCAGGAATGGAAACGAGTGGCAGACCCTTTTAGGTGTTACGGGTTCGGGCAAGACCTTCACAATGGCCGGGATTATCCGGGAAATGGATAAGCCCGTCCTGCTCGTCAGTCATAACAAAACCCTGGCTGCTCAGCTTTACAGCGAGTTGAAGGGATTCTTCCCAGGTGCCGCAGTAGAGTACTTTGTAAGCTATTACGATTATTATCAGCCGGAAGCTTACATTCCAACCACAGACACATTCATTGAAAAGGATGCCGACCTCAATGAGGAACTTGACAGGCTGAGACTTCGCACCACAACATCTCTTCTGTCAAGGAAAGACGTGATAGTAGTAGCATCAGTCAGCTGTATCTACGGCCTTGGAAACCCCTCCGCCTTCGCTTCAGGCAGCTTCCACATCTCCCGGGGAATGGAACTTGACCCGGGCCGGTTCCTGATGGAACTTGTTGAAATGCGGTATGCAAGAAACGATGTGGCCCTGACAAGAGGGAGGTTCAGGGTCCGGGGTGACGTTGTGGACGTTGTGCCTGCCTATGGACGCATGGCAGCAAGGGTGGAATTCTTCGGGAACAGGATAGACAGCATTCGGAGAATCGATCATCTGACGGGGGCAGTACTCGAAGATCTGCAGGAAATCAACATTTTTCCCGCCAGGCACTTCGTAACATCCGAGCGGGAACTGAACCTTGCCATAGGTAGAATAGAGAGGGAGCTGGAGGAAAAGTTAGCAGAGTTCAGGAGCAAAGGCAAGCTTCTTGAGGCTCAGAGGCTCGAATCCAGAACCAGGTACGATATAGAACTGCTTGCTGAAACAGGCTATTGCAGCGGAGTCGAGAATTACAGCAGGCACATATCCGGTAGAAAGAAGGGGGAGCGGCCTTCCTGTCTCATAGATTACTTCCCGGAGGGCGGCATGCTCGTCTTCATCGATGAATCCCACAGGACAATTCCGCAGCTGTCCGCAATGTACAAAGGTGACAGGTCCAGGAAGGAAACACTTGTCCAGAACGGTTTCCGTCTTCCTTCAGCTCTGGACAACCGTCCTCTCTTTCTTGAGGAATTCATTGATATCACAGGGCAGAAGATATGCATGTCAGCGACTCCCGCTGAATATGAACTTGAGCGTTCGGCAAAGGTGGTACAGCAGATAGTAAGGCCCACCGGCCTTGTCGACCCGGATATGGAAGTTCGACCTGCTTCCACTCAGATAGATGATCTTGTGGGTGAGGTAAGAAAGGCTGTTGAATCCGGCGGGAGGGTGCTTGTAACAACTTTGACGAAGAAGATGGCCGAAGAACTGACCTCCTTCTTCCAGGATCTCTCCATCAAATCCAGGTACATACACAGCGAAGTTGACGCCCTTGAGCGGGTCTCAATTCTAAGGGAACTGAGGCTGGCGGATTTTGATGTTCTGATAGGAGTGAACCTGTTAAGGGAAGGACTTGATCTGCCGGAAGTCTCCCTGGTTGCGATTCTGGACGCTGACAAGGAAGGATTTCTCAGGTCAAGAACCAGCCTGGTTCAGACTGCAGGAAGAGCCGCGAGGAACATGGCCGGACGCGTTATTCTCTACGCTGACAGGATTACGGATTCCATGGAGTATGCAATAAGCGAAACCTCCAGAAGAAGGGTTATCCAGCTAAAATACAATAAGGATAATAAAATCACACCTGAGAGCATCCGTAAATCGCGAAGTGAAATTATCAGCGCTACCAGCATCGCGGATATTTTCAGGCCATCTGAAGAGGAAAGTGAAATAGCCGCCGGCATACCTGGAACTCCAGAGGAAGCTGTGGCATTTCTTGAAGGGAAAATGCTGGAAGCCGCAGAGAAACTTGATTTTGAATGCGCCGCGAAATACAGAGATATGCTGAGAAAGATCGGACTTTGAACACAGGCAGGTTGTTCTTTTTTGGACTTGACAGCATATATCAATGTAATCATAGTTCGAATGTGCACACATAGTAGAGAAACCTATCAATTGAAAGGGGAACAAATGAAAAAGGTACTAATTGTTCTTGCTCTCGTAACTGCTTT
>JAIOSX010000034.1 GCA_021107345.1 Candidatus Aegiribacteria sp. | reverse complement strand
CGGAAAATGGCAGAATCAATTACATGGCGCCACTTGGTAATACTCTTCTGGGAAAAACTATCGGAGATATTGCAGTTCTTCCAGGTGATAGCTGCACTGAGTGGAGAATTGTCTCCCTTGAAATACTGGATCTGATAAACCCGTGACCGGGCAGAGGGAATTCTTTCAGTGAGATGCATTCTTGTTACCGGAGGTAACAGGATGGGAACCTCCTGGATGGGCAGAATGCTGTGCCTTTCGGGAGAGGCCTTCCAGGTGTGGGAGCCTTTTAATCATCTCATCCCTCTACCCTGTATCTTCCCTGAAAACCCGCTGAAGCGGCATTATCAGCGTATTCTTCCGGAGCAGATGCCCGCCATGAGGAGATTCATCCGAAACAGATGTATTATGGATATCATATACGGAGCCGAGGGGAGCAGGTCACCGGTCGGCAGGCTCAGGAAAATCGGAAATGTGCTTCGCAGGACAGCTCTTGTCGCAAATGGACGCATGATTCCTCTGCTGAAGGATCCTATCGCACTTATGTCAGCCGAATGGGTAGCTGATGAATACGATGCAGCTGTTATTTTAATGGTCAGGCATCCGGGGGCATATGTAAACAGTGTAAGAAGGCTGAACTGGCGGACTCCTGTGGAGGATTTCCTCCAGCAGGAACATCTTATGGCCGATCTGCCATCGGATCTCCAATCCGAGATCCGCTCCAGGGCGGCTTCAAGACCGATGCCGGATCACTACCTCCTGGAGGATGCCTCTTTATGCTGGAAGGTTTTTCATACCGTGGTGGACCGATACAGGAAGGACCACCCGGAATGGACAGTAGTAAATCATGAGAATCTTTCCAGGGATTACCTGAACGGTTTCAGGGAGATCTACGAGTCTCTGGGACTGAGCTGGAGCAGAGGGGTGGCTGAAAAGATAGATTCCCTGTGCTGTAACCGTAATCCTGTAACACAGGGCAGCAGCATTCATGAATTCAGACAGGATTCCGCCTCACTGGCGGATGCATGGAAAAAATCCTTCAGTGATGAAGAGATTGAGAAGATCAGAAGCATTACATCCCCTGTCTGGGAATTGTTCTACGAAGAGGAAAGCTGGCCGGATTCGGGAGGTCTGTAGCCGTATTTATCAGTTATAAGGACATCTCTCTTTCCTACAAGTTTCGAGGTTTCACTATCATAGTAGAGAGAAAAATCCTTTCTTCTGGAGGATGGATTGGTCCGGTTCAGTGATTCAATCCTACCCTTGAAATCAGGTTCAACAGGAGTGCCGCTTTTCTTGAACATTTCCATTATACCTTCGGTTATATTTTCCATCTTTATCACATGACCGACCATATTGTGCTTCCTGTCCGCTTCCGCAAGAGATCGCATGTTATTAATATTGCCATCAAACAGATGGGCATCGGTATCATGGAACAGATAGCAGTATCTATATGTGTAGAGACCGGCGAATCTGCTCAGTGAGGACTTGCTGTATTCTCCTCGCATCTCTCTACGTCCGGGTAAATCCAGAAGTGCATTCAGCCATCTTCGGAACAGTTCCGGTGAGTCGGAGTCGGAGTAGACTTCCATCCAGAACCTTCTGTTACGAGTTAGATCATGCAGCAAATCACATATTCCTTTTAAGGGGGATCCTATGAGTCCATGACCGCCAATTTTCCTGGACCCGGCGAGTTGACTATGCAGAACCCCTTTGCCGTCACATCCGTAACCCCAAAGAGAGACGTACCAGTCCCAGGGATTTCGCACCGAACCCGCTATCAGACGCCCACTGTTGATGATATTCATAGGAAGCCTGGAATGCATCTCTCCCTGTCCATCTGGAGATATCATCGCCAGAATCCGGGATACGTGAGAACATCCTGTTTTCTGCAGCTGAACGAACGCTATTCTGTCAGTAATGTAAATTCTTCTCAGCCTCCCTCATCATTCCGAACTCGCCATCATCTGCAATTTGAGAAGGTGTTTTTTAGGATCTCTTCGAATCTCTTTCTGGGGATATCAACCGAGTAATTCTTCAATACCCACTCCCTTCCTCTCACCCGTCTTGATTCCAGTTCCCGCCATCTGTCCTCGACCTCGTCCAGCCTGTCCGCAAGCTCTCGTGGAGACGAGAAGGTTTCAACCAGTTCGGGAGCTTCCTTGACTATATGCGTATAGGGTTTAACCAGGGTATGCATTCCGCAGGCCAGGTACATACTGACCTTCATCTGATATACAACCTTGTCACGCCTTATTATGGTCGCCACACCCACCTGATATTTTCCCGACAGCTGTCCTACCTGCAATCTTGGGACAGGTTCAAGGCAGTTGACCTTTCCGCCGGTACTGTGACAGACTTTTTCTATTCTCGTTTTTGACGGGCCGGTTCCTATTATATCCCCCTTCATACTTCTGGAAAGGCATATTCCCTCAATGAAAAGATCGGGTTCATGAACTTCATTGATGCAGGTTAGAAGCAAAGCCCGTTCAGGTTTTACGGCGGGAGCAAAACTGAAACGCGACAGATCCTGGTTATGGGGAAACTCCTCCACACCCGGAACATCCGATCCTTTGCAGGCAGTAGAGAAGAGGGCTCCTCTGAGGAGATTATCCAAAGGGGCGCCTATCACTGAAGGATCAACCTTCGTGTGAAACCTCATTGCATACGGTAAACCGGTTTTTTGTACCGAGAAACCCATGAAAGCATCCAGGCACATGACAAAATCCGCGTTGAATTTTTTATATGCCCACTTTACCGCGTATGAAGCAATTGTTTTCCTGATCAACCTCGTGTAGCGGTCGTTGAGGCCCAGACCAAGGTACTGTACTCCTTCCATGATGTGAAGACCGGGTTTCGCGCTGGAGATTACATACATTGACTGGTGACTGTCTCCGAGTAGATCAAGGGTTGTGGTCCAGCCTCCGGAATAACCGGGGATTGTACCTGATGAAGCTATAAGAATTCGCATTCAGTTCTTCTCTTCCGACAATATCAATCTGTATACTTCAAGAGTTTTTCTTGCGGTTTCCTCCCAGCTGAACTCTCCGGCCCTTTCCAATCCCCTTTCGCGGAGTAACGTCCTTTTACCTTCATCATGGGCAAGAATACTTATGGCATTGGCAATGCTCTCCGTTGATAGTGGATCAACCAGAAGAGCAGCGTCGCCGGCTATTTCGGGCATTGATGAAACATTTGAGGTTATTACAGGGGTACCGCATGCCATTGCCTCAAGAACCGGAAGACCGAATCCCTCATAGAGGGATGGATAGATAAAGGCCCCGGCTAATGAAAGAAGAGCTGGAATATCCTCTCTATCAACGAAACCTGTCAGCTTTATTCTATCTTCAGCGCCGGATATTTTCAGTTTATTGAACAGCTCTTTCGTTTTCCATCCAATGGCTCCGGATATGATCAGTGAATGGGGAATTGAATCAACCTCCTGAAGAAAAGCTTCCATCAACCTTGGTAGATTCTTTCGCGGTTCGAGGGTTCCGAGGAATAGAAAGAAGTGGCTGGGCAGATTGTATTTCTCCCTGACTCTGTCAAGTTCAGATTCCTCTGTTACTTCCGAGTATTCCGGCGGGGCAGCCTCATAAATTACGGTTGTCTTGCTGGATACTTCCGGAAAGCAGGATGAAAGCTCCTTTGAAGTAAATTCAGAAACTGCGATTATCCTTGATGCTTTTTTAGCGAAAAGGGGGTATATGAGATTTGTGAAATGTGTCTTTCTCTTGTGAAGCCCGGGCATTTTGTATCCGGAAAGATCGTGAATTGTAATAACTCCGGGCACGGGAAGTACAAAGGGCAATCGGGAAAAAAGACCGTGAAAAACATCAATTTTATCTTTTCTCAGCCTCAATGGAAGAGCCATCTGAAACCACAATTGAAAACGGGGAAGAGGTCTTTTCACTATTACTGTTCTGAAATTGTCAGGCAGCGCAAGGTCAAAGGGAACTGGTTTATTGGTGTAAAGGAAGTACTGGTTCTCTTTGTCGACCGAGGCGAATCCATGAAGCAGCCTTAATATGTAATTCGGTATTCCCGAAGCATTAATTGCCAGTGGCGAAATTTCCAATCCTATTCTCAATGAAATAATCACTCCCTTATTAATAATCCTGACACTTCATGAAATGAGGGAGATACTGCCCCTTTTACTGCTGTTATAGATACCGAATACATGGTGAAATATACTGAATCTCCGGATTGAAGTCCTGTGTGCATGTTACAAAATGTCTTTTCGAAGAGGATAGATAACTACCTGCATAAGAGTAATGTTATATTCAAATTTGAATTACTTCCTTAAAAAATCGGAATGCACGGTTTATCCCTGCTGACCCTTTTCACAGGTGCATGGTAGAGACGGCAGTATATATGAGAATTGGCATGAAAATTTCTCCTCTGACAGTTCTGAGGGCTGGAATACCCAATTACATCTTTCATCTTCTAAGAGCACTGGCGAAAATAGATAACAGTAATGAGTATATTCTTTATACAAATCGGTCTATCCCGTTCTCGCTGAATCTTCCCGACAGGTTCAGAACGGTTCAAGTTTCCTTTCCCTCTCCCCACCTGCAATTATGGTATCAGGCAGGCCTGCCCAGGCAAATGAAAAAGGACGGAATCCAGCTTTTTCATGATCCCGTCTATCCTCTACCGTTCATTCTACCTGTACCGGGGGTTATAACCGTACACGACCTCTCTAATTACACAAACCCGGAAACTCACAAGTTCAGGTCCGTCCTGTCCGGCAGGCTGTTTCCGGTATACCTCCGGAAAGCACGTCAGATTATTACTGATTCCTTCTTCACCGCTTCGGAACTTGAGAGGATTTTCCCCTGGGTCACCGATAAGATCAACGTGATACACCTGGGCATCTCCAACAGATTCGAGCGGATAACCTGTCCGGAAACACTTGAATCAGTTCTGGAACTGTACGATCTTCCGGCGCGTTTCCTGCTTTTTCTCGGCACACTGGAACCCAGAAAAAACATCATCAGGCTTCTTGAGGCCTTCTCTCTCTCCTGCTCCAGT
>JAIOSX010000037.1 GCA_021107345.1 Candidatus Aegiribacteria sp. | reverse complement strand
GCCGGATGAGCAATTCCCGCATTGATAACATGCGTACAGGTGCTGTCCGCTAAGTTCATCCACACGTAAACCGAACTCACCACGGACCTTTGTACGGTCGAGCTGGATCGGAGGATTGGCAGGGGAATCCAACCCAATTCTTTTATACATTTTGATTGTTCTCCTCTCGATGTGGTTCTGGAATCATGTGATGTGCATTCAGTAATTAACTCTCGATTGAAAAATCTTCAGAGTTCTGGAAGGAGCTTCCCCTCAGGGTCCTCTTACAGAACCTGTCTCAATGGCGTAATCAAAATAGTACCAGAAATAGTACACTATTTCTTCATTTGAAAAAGTGTCTATCAGCTCTGCATGTATAATAGAATCTAATGAAGAGTTAACTTCCTGGAATTCATTCCTGGCTTCTTCAAGCAGCAGTCCGACATGTTCGCAGCCTTCCAGGTTTGATATGGCATCAAATTCCGTCCTGACATCGTCTGGAAGGGAAGCTCTGAAAGTATCAAGTCTTTTTTGTCTTCCTTCAGCTCGAGTTTCTCTGTTGCAGGATGATATCATGAGTATTCCAAGTAAAAACAGAATCGTATAAGTGGAGAATGTCACAGAGTCATGCCAAGGCTGAATCTGTGAATATTCCCCAGATCAGCAAAGGGTTTGAACGCGTAATCAAGGGAAAACCTGTTCCAGTTGGTTCCACCACCGAATGCCAGAGCGTCAAAAAAGCTTCCACCGGCATTGTCGGCAGCGTTCTTGTCATGGAGATTACCCCCCGCTCTTAAGGAAAGCATATCCATAGGGGAATACTCGACTCCGAGGGCTGCATCGAAATCACCCTGAAGGGGGTAACTTACATCGGCGGCAACCAGCAGCCTGTCGTCAAGGAATTCAGCTGATGCTCCCGCTGCAATTGTTGTGGGCATTGGATCGTTTTCCTTGTAGAACGCCTTTGTCTGAATACCTGCATTTCTTACGACAAATCCGAATGAAATAAGAGCCGGTTTGTACCATACTCCCGCGTCCACAAGAAAAGCGTTCCCGCTATACGAATCTATACTTGAATATACGAACTTTGCTGTTGTTCCAACTGCAAAGGACTGTCCGAATTTATGCACGTAGGTTCCCCCGAGCGAAACACTGTTAGTGCTGAATTCCTCGCCGGTTCCCGTGGGGTTCATCATTGAGGTTCTTGTAAAGCTGCCTCCGTAAAAGTAATTTACGGAAACTCCTGCCAGGTTATCTCCCGAGGGATTAACCCATCCCACGAAGCCAGCCTGCATATCCATAAGATAACCCGTGTAAGTAGAAGTAAACATCTGCTCCTGGATTCCGGCCAGTGTAGCGGGGTTCCAGTGCAGACCCATGGGATCTCCGGGAACTGCTGTGAAAGCGCCTCCCATCGCGACAGCCCTGGCTCCGACGGGAACCTGCAGAAAGGTGAAACCTGCCGTACCACCAGATGCTGAGCCTGATATTATTGTCAGCATGACTGCTGCCAGAATTTTCTTCATTGATATTCTCCGTTTCGCAATTCTTTTTAGAATAACAGATAGACTATGACCATTAATCGTTCCGGTCAACAGGGGAAAATGCCCATACTACTGCCACGCTGTCACTCCTGTAGCCTCTGATCATGTCATATGCACAGATAATTAAACGTTTTCCATCGGATATCTGTACTGAATCGAGCCTGAGAACAGGATAATCATCCGGCATGGAGTCCTCCACAAACCAGTCTTCTCCCTCCAGTCTTAGACCGAGATCAAGGATATTGTTCCCGCCCAGGGCTGCGTAGAAACCTTCAATTGATGAATTCAACGGTGGATAGACCATAACAGTGCAGGGTTCAAGGAGGTTGAGCCTGCAGCCGATTATCCCGGATCCGGTGTAACCCTGAGAAGAGAGCCTTTCCAGAAATGACAGAGCTTCCGAATGCAGTGTACCTCCTGCTGATGGAATTGCCGCCACCAGTATTACGAAGAGGAAAATCCTTTTCAAATCAATCCTTTATTCCGGATCTGCTGTAACTTGCCACAATACGTTTTTGAACGAACAGGAAAAGGATTATAAGGGGCAAGGTGGAAAACGTTGAAGCCGCCATTAGAAGCTCGAAGTTGCTGGACTGCTCCTGGTTGAAATACGACAATCCCACCTGGAGTACCCTGAGCTTCTCCGAATGCGTCACAACAAGTGGCCACATGAAGCTGTTCCACGATCCTATGATATTGAACAGAATAACCGTGACGATTACAGGCTTGGAAAGGGGCAGGACTACCTTCCATAAATACTTGAGCCTTCCACAGCCATCAAGAATAGCGGCTTCGTACAGGGATTTGGGAATAGTCTTGAAATGCTGCCTGAAAAGAAAAATGCTGAAAACATTTGTCGTCCAGGGTATTATCAGGGCCATATATGTATTTATCCAGCCGAGCTTTGCAAGAATAACGTATGAAGGAGCGAGGTAAACAGGCTGAGGTACCATCATGGTTGAAAGGAAGAGCAGAAACAGGAAATTTCTTCCTCTGTATTTCATTGTGGCGAAAGAATACGCAGCCAGACTGGCTGTTACCAGAACCCCTGCTACTGTGAGCAGTGTCACAATCAACGTATTAAGAAAATACCTGCCGAATGGAACTTTGGTCCATGCTTCAACGTAATTGCCCAGGCCTCCCTGCTGGAGAGAGGTGTTAACCATCCAGAGGAATGGGAGCATCATGACAGTACCCCCCAGTATCAGGAAGAAATGCTTGCTGATACTCATTGCTACTACCCTTGGATTCATCGACATTATGAGTAATACACCCGTCTACCTGCAATCCTGCGCTGAAATATCGTAAGTGAAAGGAGAATAAGAAAGAGGAAAACGGAAATAGCACTTGCGTAACCGATATCGAATCTGTCGAATGCCTTCTGGAAAAGGTAGAAGACCATTACGTTTGTTGTTCCCAGCGGTCCCCCGCCGGGAGGAGGTGTCATAACGTAAACAAGCGCAAATGTCTTGAACGATACTATTGTACTCATGATAAGCACGTAGTAGGTCGTAGGTGAAAGGAGAGGCCATGTAATATGACGGAATGCTCCCCAGGCACCCGCTCCGTCCAGTTTTGCAGCTTCGTAATATGTTTCATCAATATTCTCGAGACCTGCCAGGAACAGCACAGTATTATACCCGGTACTCTTCCATACACTGACCATCATCAGTGATACCAGGGCCAGGCTTGGTCCTGCCAGAATTCCCTTCGGGTGTATTCCAAGCGGAGACAGCATCATTTCGAAAATGCCGCGTGGTTCCCGCAGCCACATCAGAGGTTCTCCGCCGAGGGCGGTGATAATCTGGTTTATGGGACCTGCTTCCGG
>JAIOSX010000157.1 GCA_021107345.1 Candidatus Aegiribacteria sp. | reverse complement strand
GCACAGGAAGGGATCAACAATCGCTGCATTCCACTGTCCCGCCACGGTAACCGTGTCATCCACTCCTGGAGAAACTGAAGTTTCTGTTAAAAGGGAATCGCCTCCTGAAATGAAAAGAAGGTCAAGTTTTACGTCATGAGGGACATCACCTTCAACTACGACGGTGGTTGAATCATCTGATTCTTCAATACTCCTTATCCTTACGTCAGCATTCCCTGTTCCTCTGAGCCAGTAATCGAATTCCCTCTTCCATGATCGAACGGTGACTTCCTCCACAATAGCCTGGAAATCATCAGTATGGGGGTGATGGTACATGAATCGGTCGAAGTATATGGACATTATTCCGTCGAAATCCTCATCTCCAACCTGACGCTGAAGCAGCCTGAGAAAAAACGCGGGTTTGGAATAGTAGGTGAATCCGGTGGGATGACTGCCGTCTCCAGCTGATGTTGCGTCACTGAGCACAGGAACCTCTTCTCCGGCAGCGGTACCGGTAGCGTATGTCATGAGGCTCATGTCCTGATCGCTTATCTCCATAATCCAGTCAGGGGTTGTGGACATATTACCAGAGAAGCCGTGTCTCCTCTGCATGTAACGCAATTCGCTGAATGTATTCATCCCTTCGTCCAGCCAGGCTTCATTGACTTCATCGTTTCCAAGCATACCGTAGAACCACTGGTGTCCGATCTCATGTGATGTGACCATCTCAAGGACTCTTGTCATCGGAAAATCAGCAGCGGAAAATACGAACTGCGGATACTCCATGCCCCCTGCCATCAGGATAGCCGGCTCCACAACCCATAGATCATTATAGGGGTAAGGCACGTACCACTCCCCGTAGTAAAGCAGCGTGGAATCGATGACCGCCGGTACATCCGACCAGTGATCATCGTCATCATCCAGAAGGACAAGATGTACATCAACCGAACATGATCCCAGACTTTCAGGATAAACGAAGATATGTTCCCTTATCGTATAACCCGGACTTGCGGACCAGACGAAATCATGAACGTTATGCGCTGTCCATGTTTCAGTTCTCCTTAGCGAGTCATTCGAAAGAGCAGCGTCTGCAGCAGACCCTGTTGCAGCTGTAATAAAATTCTCAGGAACATCCAGAATCACGGTATAATCACCGAAATCGCTATAGAACTCACCTCTCCAGTGGTATCTGCCTCTGTGCCATCCGTTCTCATCAAGAACACACATTTTGGGGTACCATTGTGTAATCTGGTACGTATCTCCCAGATGCCCCATCCTGCTCCAGAACCTGGGCACCTGTACACTGAAGTCACCCTGAAGCAGTACGGTTTCGTAAGGATTAAGGGGTGAATCGAGGCTAATGAAACCAAGACAGCCGTCTACGGAAATATCAATCGGATTCCCGTTCATAGTCCAGCCTGAAAGGTCTATCCAGCCCTTCTCAGACTCGGTAGACGCTCTGAAGCAGTAGCGGCCCACAGCCTCGAGATCCTGGCCGAAGGCTGTTGTATGGTCCCTGTAAGCATTCGGATAGAGGTGTAGCCAGAGAGTATCAACAGAAAAATCGACGCCATTCATAAACAGGATCTCAGAATGACCGAAGACCATGCTGGAATCAGGTTCAAGCCGCACATCCATCGTATAATCTGCCCTGCTTTCGGGGCCTGGGAAACCAGCTGCTATGATCATCGTGCATATGAGCCCTGTAATCATCTGTTAAAACCTCCTGAAAAGAATATTACATCAGTTAGAATACTCATGTGGAAAAGAACGAATGGAGTCAACTGCTGGATTTCAGTGAAGCTCCGAACGCCTACAATGACATAGAAGAAGTTATGGAAGCACAACTGGACCTGGTAAAACCGCTTGTCATGCTCAAACCCCTGGGAGTTGTAAAGGGATAGAATGTTCAAGGGTTTCAGAAGTTATTCTATTGACAATAATTTCAGTGGAGTTATTCTGACTGCTGAAGCAGAAACATAGAGAACATCTCAGAAATCATACGAACAAGAGGAAAGTCATAATGAATACTCTCCGTATTGTAATGACCATTATAGCGCTTCTTCTGGCAGCAGCACATTACGGCCGCGCTGGAGATGCGATATTGAAATATCTTTTTGTCGCTCTTCCCCTCTTGCTCCTGGTTCGTAAAAAATGGTCGGATATGATTCTTGCAGTGAGCATTTCTATCACAGTCCCTGTATGGATACATACTGCCCTGAGTATCATCGCCATTCGCAAAGCGGCAGAAGTTCCCTGGCATAGGATGGCAGTCATTTTAGGCGGTGTTGCGCTCTTCGCCCTGATAGCGGCGTTCCTGGGTTTCAGGCATATCTATCGGGGCAGCAGATCAAAAGACAAGTAATAGTTAACCGGTGAAAATTTCAGGTGAAGTGAGGACAATGGATCTGCCATCATCGAAGTAGAGCATTACAGCGGAATCAGCCATAAGAACGGCTGCTGAACTGAAGATCATGATAAACAGACATGTTTTCATTCCAGTTCTTTACCCTCCAGTATGTCCGCGGTGTTATCGAAGATAGACTCTACCGCGAAGCCGTTGTCTCTGAATAACTTTGCGTAATCACGAAGTATCCCGGCAAGTTCCTCCGCTTCAATGTATTCGGCATAATCACTTCTTAAGAAAGCTTCCAGCGAATCAAATGAAATGAACCAGGTGTCATCGTACTGGATAATGCCGAAGGCGTAAACAGCATCATCATAATAGCCAAGTGCTTCCTCCTTGGGGGCATCCATTGAGGCTGAGTAAGCAGCCCTCAAAAATCGGCAGCTGAGTTCACTTGAGTCGTAGTACGACCAACCGTAAAACATTACTCTTATACTGTCCGCAGCCTGCCGGATCTCACCGATTTCAAGAAGGGAATCCGCAGATGCCAGAAGGTCAGCGGACCAGTCGCTTATCCAGGATTCGACTGGAATAAGAATCTGTTCATCTTTATCCCAGGCATAGGACATATTGCACGTTGTGGTCCTGCTGGGATACTCGGATGAAAGAACTATCAGACTGTCTTCACTTCTGAAAGAAGCAAATGCCTTGGCTGGATTCAGAAACATATCAAACGATACAGTGCCAAAGCAAAGAGTATCCCGACCAAAGCCTATAACTGCAAGCTCCGAACCATCAATAAGATTATCGCCAAGAATCAGTAAATCCAGATTGTCTATTCCATCTGGAAGCATTTCGGACGGAATGCCAAGTACACTGAAAAGTACCGGTCCATCACTTCTTTCCTCCCATTCATCGATATGCGCGGTAAAATCATTGGAATGGACAGGCAGGAAAGAAACTAGAAGAACAATTACAACAAGAAAGCCTGAAGTACTCAGTCGGAAGGAACTGATCATGCAATCTCCTTTCAATGGTTACAGAAGAATAATAGTCAAAGATCTTTGACAGGTACATATCCCGTACTCCCCTCTCTGAAGTGGATAGCATTCATTACAATTCTGTTCCCCCCGCAAGGAAGCGATGCAGGTCATTTACATATGCGCCTGCGGCCATGCACTGTATTGACGAGCAGGATTTTCTGCGCTAATGTATTGTTTGTTGATGAAATACACGTGGAATGAGGAAGCACGTTATTTATTCCTTCCGGGTGACACCGTGAGAATATTAATAATATAAATATGGATGATTGTACTATTTTGTTTATCTGTCATTGAATTATTCATTATTGAACACTATAATTAAAATGAAAATCGATTCTGATCGTTGCGATTTCATGTTGGAGAAGTTTCTGTCAGGTTACGGTGCACTTTTAATCAAGGAGGATCTACTATGAGAATTTTACGGTCTTGTGCTCTGATGCTGGTGCTGGCATTCCTTTTTCAAGGCTCTGCGCTGGCTGTCACCGACAGCGGTGCTGAAAGCTCTTCAACTTCCTGTTTCGCGCCCAATACTGACGATACAGGCGATGGCTTTCTTACAACTATATTCGCGCAAAACAACAACTTCGCCGGGAATTCGTTCGACATCATCGCAAGCACCGACCTCACGGTCGTCGGCTTTGATGTTAATCTGGATACGAATTTACCCTCCTGGACGGTTCAAGTCTGGACCCGTGCGGGCACTGCGGACGGCTTCGAACAGAGTGCAACAGGATGGACTCTTCTGGGCACCGACGTGGTTGTGGGTGCGGGATCGGATCTCCCAACTCACGTGAATGTCGGTGGATTATCAATGCTCAACGGTGAAACAGTCGGCGTTATCATCACAGTGGTGGAAGCTGTAGCAAGTGTTGGTGGCTTCTTCTACACGAACGGCGGCCCCAATACATACTCCAACGCTGAAATGAGCGTAATTACCTACCGTGGGCTTTCTGACGGCTTTCCTCCGGGGAGTGTCTTCACATACCGCGCCTGGAACGGCACGGTTCACTACGATTTCGATACAGCATTGGACCAGGAGTCCTGGGGATTCATCAAAACCGACTATAGCGACTAGAACCCGGTTACGCAGAAACATCAACGGCTGTGGACAGCGTCATCTGATCGCTGTCTACAGCCCGTTCTTTACCCATCCTGGTATACTCTCATATTGCTTTAATTCTTTCATTCCGCCCTGCAGGATATTCGGTCATGGTAGATATCCATTCCCGATATCGGTGTATGACGGAGAATGAGCCTTTTATCAGTACTCGTTAAATCCTGATCCAATTGCTTATGTTAGCATTCAGTCTGAATTCTCAGGACCGGATAGAGAAATGAAGGAGCAGTCATCTGATGAGTAGAATCCGGGATCTTCTCGGAAGAAGAAAACCTGACAGAGTATTATCATGAAATACCATTATCAACTTAACATGGTTATACTCTCAGCAGTTTAGGGAGGCAGGGGAAGATGATATCTTTCATTCTAAATGATCGCAAATACACCACCGAGCTTCCACCCGGAGCGGTTACCCTTGATCTGCTTCGGAGTGAAGCCGGAATGACAGGAACCAGGGAAGGCTGCAGAGAAGGCGACTGCGGTGCCTGTACTGTACTTCTGGGAATACCCACTCAACAGGGTACAAAATACATGGCAGTGAACTCCTGCATTCTTCCTGTCGGAGAACTCCGGGGCAGACATCTTGTTACTATAGAAGGGGTAAATCCGAAAGAAGGACTCTCTCCCATTCAGCAGATTATCGTGGAGGAAGGTGCCTCACAGTGCGGCTTCTGTACACCCGGTCTTATCATGTCCCTTACTGGTTATCTTCTTGGTACAGTCGATCCTGATGATGTCGAGGCGGTGGGTTCCGTCGCAGGAAACATCTGTAGATGCACAGGTTACGTATCCATAAAGAAAGCCGCAGAAACAGTATCCGTAAAAATCGGACACTCACCTGCCGAATGCTGCTATTCCCGGAAGCATCTTGAATGGCTTGTAGAGAAAGAGATACTGCCCTCTTATTTCCTCGAGATCGAATTGATGCTTCAGGCCATGAATGACGGTGAATCAAACGGATTCGAAGTGAACACTTCAGAACATGCAGTAACGGTAGCAGGTGGAACCGACCTCTTCGCAGTTAAAACCGAAGAACTCAGGAACACTGAGCTGAGATTCCTCTCCCGGGAAACGGGAATGAATGGAATAGACATTCTGGAAAACAAAGTTCTTTTAGGAGCGCGGGCAACCGTACGGGATATCATCGATTCAGGGATATTCAGCAACTCGGGCAATCTCGAACGATCCCTGGAACTTATCGCCTCTGCCCAGGTTCGCAACAGAGCCACTGTGGGGGGTAACATCATAAACGCATCTCCCATTGGCGATCTCATCATTATTTTCCTTGCCCTGGATGCAAGGCTGAGCATAACAGGGGGTTCAGATCAGAGGGAAGTACAACTGAAGGATTTCTTCAGCGGTTATAAAGTATTTGACCTCTCTCCCGGTGAATTGCTGAAGAGCCTTGAATACACGGCACCGGATTCATCGACTCTAATCAATTTCGAAAAGGTCGCCATGAGGAAACATCTCGATATAGCCTCCGTTAATTCAGCTGCCGCGTTCAGGATTAACAGTGGTAAAATCGAGAAGGCTGATATCTCCGCAGGAGGCGTTGCTCCGATTCCCCTTTATCTGGAAAAAACTTCTGCTGTCTTGACCGGCATGGAGGTTTCCACGGATACTGCTCAGCTCGCGGTCAGAACTGCCTGCTGCGAAGTAAGCCCGATCGATGATGTACGCGGCTCAGCCGAATACAAGAAGCTGCTTCTGGGGAAACTTATCGCAGCACACTTTGTTGAGCTTTTCCCGCAGCAGATCGATGTGGAGGATCTGCTATGAAACATCAGGACGCCCTTCTGCATGTAAAGGGAAGCTCCCTGTTCATAGATGATTTCAAGCTTCCGGGAAACCTTCTTCATGCTGCAGTGCTTGTTTCTCCCGTTTCATATGGGGAGATAAAGAAATTGGAAACCGGTGAAGCGTTGTCGATACAGGGTGTTGAAGCGATCATTACAGCGGAAGACATCCCGGGTAAAAACCAGATCGGCAACATCATCATGGACGAACCACTGCTTGCGGAGAATGAGGTACATTTCATCGGAGAGCCCGTTGCAGTCGTACTGGCGGACACACCGGCGAAGGCCAGACAGGCAGTAAAGGCAATCGGACTGGAAATCGAAAAACTCCCGTCATTCGTAGACCCGAGGGTAGCCTTCCAAAGAGGAATGCTTATCGCGCCCCCGAGGACGTTCTCTATGGGAAATATCTCCGATGCGTGGGACAAATGCCACTTCATCGTTCAGGAAAGGGCAGATTCGGGCGGGCAGGAACATCTGTACCTAGAAACCCAGGGGGCTTTTGCCGTTCCAATGGAAAACGGCTGTATCAGGATAACTTCCGGAACCCAGGGACCTACTTTCGTGCAGAAGATCGCTGCCAGAGTTCTGAATGTACCTATGCACAGGATAGAAGTTGAAGTCGGCAGGCTGGGGGGAGCTTTCGGAGGCAAGGAAGACCAGGCAACACCATGGGCGGTAATGGCGGCACTGGGCGTACTGCTGACCGGCAAACCGGTAAAACTGGTACTTAATCGGAATGAAGATATGACATGGACAGGTAAAAGACACCCATATAGTTCTGATTTCAGGCTGGGGCTTAAAAAAGATGGTACCATGCTTGCATGGGAAGTAACCTACTATCAGAATGGAGGGGCCGCATCCGACCTTTCAACAGCGATACTTGAGCGGACACTGTTTCATTCGACAAACGCTTATTTCATTCCCAATGTAAAGGCTACGGGTATATGCTGCAGAACCAATCTTCCCCCTAACACGGCTTTCAGGGGCTTCGGGGCACCGCAGGCCATGTACGTTCTGGAATCGGCAATCTATTGCGCTTCCCGCGTAATGGGAATCAGCCCGCATGAGATACAGGAAAAGAATCTTCTGAAAAGGGGCGACAGGTTCCCCTTCGGTATGGAATACGAAGGAAACGAAATAAGACGATCCTGGAAGAAAGCCCACGAAATGTATCAGACTGGAAATACCGGTGAAAGGATAAAGGAATTCAACACCAGCAATGTGATGCTCAAGAAAGGGATTTCATTCATGCCGGTCTGTTTCGGGATCTCTTTCACCAATACTTCACTGAACCAGGCCAATGCTCTTGTTCACGTGTATACTGACGGAAGCGTTGGAATCAGCACCGGAGCTGTTGAAATGGGTCAGGGGGTCAATACAAAGATCGCCCAGGTAGCAGCAAGAACTTTCGGAATAGACCTGTCCAGGATCAAGGTGGAAACAACAAACACCACCAGGGCAGCCAACACATCGCCCACAGCAGCCAGTTCAGCTGCGGATATGAATGGAAATGCTGTAATAATAGCCTGCGGTAATATTCTTAAGCGTCTTCTGGCTCACGCCAGAAAACACCTTGGCAAACCTGATGACTGCAAAACTGAAATGGCAGATGATTCAGTGCTGATTAACGGAAAGATGACCGATCTCGGATGGGAACAGCTTGTTAACCTTGCGTATCTTGCCAGGATAAGCCTTTCATCTCAGGCTCATTATGCAACACCGGGACTGCACTTCGATAAATCTTCCGAAAAGGGTCGGCCCTTCGCCTATCATGTATCAGGAACAGCGGTTACAGAAATAACCCTTGATTGTCTGAGGGGTACTTTCTCGGTAGATTCCGTAAGGATCGTTCACGATACAGGTGATAGCATCAATCCACTTGTCGACAGGGGACAGGTTGAGGGTGGGCTTCTTCAGGGGATCGGCTGGGTCACCCTGGAAGAGTTGAAATACCATCCGGAGACAGATACTCTTCTGTCGGATTCCCTTGCTACATATAAGATACCCGACATCTATTTCACTCCCGGAAAAGTGGATGTCGAATTTCTGGAATGTCTTTCAGAAAACGCAGGAGTCTACAATTCCAAGGCTGTGGGAGAACCGCCGTTCATGTATGGAATCGGCACATATTTCGCAATTCTTGAAGCCATTAAGGCATGCGATCCGGAAATCCTTCCGGTTTATTCAGCACCTCTGACTAACGAGAAGATCCTTCTGCTTCTGAATAAGAAGCGCTAGAACAGCGGATATTGAAACTCATATACAAACCCTCCGATATTCTACGTGGAGTGCTCATATACTCCATCGGTGATACAATAGCATCTATTATTCTATCGGATTTTTCACCGGCACGAATGCTTGGAACGATGCTCATCGGCGGAACCTTTTACGCCTTTGAAATCCCGAACTATTTCAGATGGATAGACTCAAAAACCGGAGGAATGACCGGCCTCCGGGGCTCAATGTCCAGAACAGGCCTGGCTATTCTCTATTTCAATCCACTGTGGATAGCACGACATCTTCTGTTCATTCAGATTCTGCAGTGCAGCTGGAACAGCATCAACTTAAACCTGCTCCGTCTTGGACTTTATTCATTCATGCTAAACGTACCGGTTGCGTTTACTGCTAATTATTTGATCCAGAATAAAGTACCCCTGAGATGGAGATTCTTCTCAAGCGCTGTGTTTTCTTCCCTGATGGCTATTTACTACGCCCTGAGCCAGGCAATCTTTAATTAGGGACGGTTATTGGGGACGGAGAAGAACCTTTTCCTGAATATCGTCGTCAGACCCGCTCATTCAAATTCGGTTTCGAAAACCGGTAAACCTGCGTCCGGAAAATTGGCCTTCGAAGAAATCAATAAGGGATTGCTTTCAATTGACAATGAGGAATATCGGAGATTATATACATATTCAAAGTACAGCTTTGAAACTTACAGGAGAACAGCATGATTATTAGAGATATTCAGCCATATATTGATAGTTTAGCACAGCAGTATCCAGTGGTAACTGTGACTGGTCCAAGACAGTCCGGAAAGACAACCTTATGCG
>JAIOSX010000200.1 GCA_021107345.1 Candidatus Aegiribacteria sp. | reverse complement strand
TTTCCCGGCGGTATCCTTGTGCCGCAGACCTTCGGTGGCATGGCCAACTGGAATCCCCATGTACATGCACTGATTACTGACACCTGCTGGGACATAGATGGAAATGCACATCTACTTCGTAGTTCTGTCAGTTTTGTCAATTCTGTTACCAGGTTATCACCGAAATATTAACCTGTTTCCATCCTGAAGGAACTAAGCCCATGGCTGCTGGTCGGAGTGAACTGGGTTATTCAGGCAAGCATACACCTCACCCCCCACGTTACGTAGTCCTTCAAAGTGGTGCACGCATACGGCACACTTTGTGCTGTACAGAGCACTGGCTGAAAGAAATATCTTTCCCCATATTCTATTAGGTGTTGTGAAAGCATTCGCTCTTCAAAGCAATAATTCACAGATCATCCCGCAAAGGAAATATTAATGAATACATCGAAGCAATTAATTGGATTCGTTGCTATTATTGAAATCGCTTGTGTTATGCTGTTTCCGGGGCGATCTGTCGCTTTCGGCTTTATTGATGCTCTCAATCAGGGAACGCCTTTACCCTGCACAGTACCAAAATGTCTGGCTCTCGGAGGTGCAATGACAGTGGGAGTTGATGACGCATATTCTCTGTTTCTCAATCCTGCGGGAATCCCCGGTTTCGGCGCTGAAGCGATTTCCCTTGGCATGAACTTCGGTCGCTGGACCGAAACTACTCCTGTCGGGAATACTTTTATTTCCAGAGGAGAGGACATTCCATTTTCATTATATGGAGCTGGAAGCTTTGGAATTACTGATAAGCTCTCGGCATCCGCAGGCTGCTGCATGGTCTCCTGCTTCGACTATACAGGAATAAATTTCATCTACAGCATACCTCATTTCCCCGATTCGGTCACTACATCACAACACCTAAAATCAAATGGTTATCTTCATGAGGCGCTTGCCGGTCTTTCATACTCCCTCTCAGATAATCTGAGCATAGGAGTGTCAGGAGGGATGAGGTTCGGATCAGCGGATATTAACATGACCGAATTTGAATACACATCTGATTCCACTGTGACCACCGATCATGACCTCTCCTGGAGTGAGAATCAGTTCTGCTGGCATGGCGGTATCAGAGCCGGATTCGGTTTTGGTAACGCTGGACTTGCAATTACATCACCCACTGATCACTATCCGACCAGGACGGCGATTGGAGCTATGATACTTGCAGAACACCTGATGAATTTGAAGATAGGATTCGAGTGTGAAATTGTTTCACCCAGTAAAGATGCTGAATACATTGGCCGGTTGATAATGGAAACCCCCACCGCATCCTTTCTGAATACCCTTGTGGGAATTTCATTTACTGATGGCCCAAACTGCTATAACTCTAATCTGGGTTTTTCCATAGGATTTGAAATGATTTTCGATACTGTAGAAACTCAGTTTGGATATTTCTACAGAAACAGATCAAGAAGAAGTCTTCCCGATAATGATCAGTACTATGAATACTTCGATGATTCGACATCACTATTCAGTGCAGTTGTATTCTACATGCTTTAACTCCCAAATCCTACCAACTTATTTCACTCTGTCACCTGTACATCTTGACTTATGCAACAGGTAGGATATTATTAGATACAGAGTTGATGTACAGATGAAGAACAGAGTTCAACTGTATCTCCTTCAGTAAAACACGGAGGCTTATAGATGACATCCGGATTAACTCACGTTCCGGAAAGCAAATTGTTTCCTATGGTCCTATTCATATTAATTGCATTAATATCAGCCAGCACCGCGTTCCCACAATCAGCAATTCATGAAAGTGAAGCTCCATGCGTTCTGATCCTTCATTCCTACCATCCGGGGTTCATCTGGACGGAGAATATCTCGGCGGGGCTGCGTTCTACACTGGATGAAGCTGATTTTAATATCTATCTTCACATCGAGTATATGGATACAAAGATTTACTTACCCGAAATCATATTTCCTCAATTAGAGCAGCTGTACAGAATTAAGTACAAGGATAAGCACATCGATCTCATCATTACCACAGATGACAATGCACTGAACTTCCTGCTTCCCAGGCGCGATCTACTCTTCCCTGGTGTACCCATCATCTTCTGCGGACTGAACAACTACACCAAATCCAGGATGGAAAGCATTCCGGGAATCACGGGTGTGGCCGAGGCTATGGATCTGTCCGGAACCATCGAACTGGCACTTGATCTGCATCCGGGCACGCGCTACGTTGCAGTAGTAAACGATAGCACACCTACCGGTATTCGAAACCAGGAGAACTTCAGAAACACAGCACCCACATTCGCTGACAGGATAGAGTTCATCGAACTGTTTAATCTGACCACTGAAGAACTGATGGAATCCCTTCATGCACTTCCGGAGGAAACTGTAGTTCTTCTACTCTCTTTCTATCGGGATCAAGCCGGAAGAGCATTCAGTTACCAGGATTACACGATGCTTGTAACCGAGAACTGCGACTCTCCTGTATACACAGCGTGGGACATGTTTGTGGGACATGGCGTAATAGGGGGAATCGTTACCAGCAGCAAATTACAGGGAGAACACGCCGCACAACTGGCCCTGAGAGTGCTGACCGGAGAGTCGGCAGATGATATTCCGGTACTGATTGAAAGCCCGAATGTTCCGATGTTCGATTATGATGTGATGCAATCCTTCGGAATCTCCATTTCAGATCTGCCGCCCGGAAGAGTCGTGATAAACGAGCCCGTTTCGCTGTACTATCAGTATAAAACTTTTATCTGGATGGCGGTTGCCTTCGTGCTGCTGCAATCTGCCCTGATTCTTGCCCTGACGGCAAATGTCCTCAGACGCAGACGGGCGGAAAGGCACCTGCGACAGAGCGAGGCGCGATATCGTGGTATCGTTGAGGATCAGACCGAACTAATCTGCCGAAATCTACCGGATGATACGCTGACGTTCGTTAACGATGCTTACTGCCGCTACTTCAACCGGAGTCGTGATGAACTTATCGGGAGCAGCTTCATGCAACTGATACCGGAAGAATATCATCAGGTTATGAAGGATTACTTTGCTTCTCTTGGAAGCAAGAAGCCTGTTGCTACTCATGAATACCGCATCACTTTACCAGACGGCGAATCGCGATGGAATCAATGGACCAACAGAGCCATCCTAGATGACGATGGGCAAGTGGTCGAGTTCCAGGGGGCGGGGCGCGATATAACCAAGCGCAAGATAGCTGAAAAGGCGTTGCAGGAAGCGGAAAAGCGCTACCGGACGCTTGTCGAGCAAATACCTGCTGTCACCTATACAGCTACACTTGATGAGGTAAGCACGACGACCTTCATCAGTCCCCAGATTGAATCATTCCTCGGTGTTTCCCCGCAAATCTATATAAACAATCCAAACTTCTGGAATCAGCATCTGCATCCCGATGACCGCGACCGAGTACTGGAGGAAGTCGCACGTTGCCATAAAACGGGGAAATCGCTTCTATCCGAATATCGCATGATCTCGAAAACGGGTGACATTGTCTGGTTCAGAGACGAAGCCCTCATTATTAAGAGCGACGACGGGACACCTCTGTTTCTCCAGGGCATCATGATAAACATCACTGAACACAAGCTTCACGAGAAGGAGCAGCTGAATCTGGAGCGCCAGGTTCTGCACGCTCAGAAACTCGAGAGCCTTGGAATACTGGCTGGTGGTATCGCTCATGATTTCAATAATCTGCTCACGGGTATCCTGGGCAATGCGGACCTTGCTTTGTTCGATCTTCCTCCTGGATCTCCAGTTCATCAGAATATCCTGGACATCGAGACGACAGCTTTTCGGGCTGCCGAACTCTGTCAACAGATGCTCGCCTATTCAGGAAGAGGACATTCCATAACCGAGCCGGTCAATCTATCGGAGTTGGTTCAAGAGATGTCCCACATTCTTGAGGTCTCAATCAGGAAGAAAGCTGTTCTGAAGTATAAACTCTCAGAAAACCCTGTCATCATCA
>JAIOSX010000318.1 GCA_021107345.1 Candidatus Aegiribacteria sp. | reverse complement strand
AGTTCTATTATGCCGAACCCTCGGATTCCACCAGCGTGCTGATCGTGATAGTTCAGTACATAGGAACCACCAACATCATGTGGGAGGATTCAACATCTGTGCCACTGGGCGAACTGCCTGACTATGCCGACGCCGGCCCCTGGCTGGACGCAGCGAGCGACTCAATGGGTTCAGCTTACAGCGACTGGGAGGAATACGCCCTGGTGGTAAAGGGTAACGATTACCCTGATTTCCCTCTGGTTCTCAATGTTGCTGTGCTGCAGTTCATGTCTCCAGACACCACCAGTCAGCTCAGTGCAATAATTAATTCAGACAACAATAATGTACTGGGGCTCATAGAGTACTGAGTATTTTGTATGTAATTCTTGCCACTGATTGGATGAAATAATGGTAATAGTATTGTTTTCTCTGCTTCTGGATCCGGTTCGACTGATACTATTTGCGATTGCCGGTTTTCTGTTATTCGCCCGCTCCCCTGAATGACCAGGGGCTTGAGTCTCTGTCTCCGTAGTCATCATTCTCCGGGGGATGGGAGGAGAAGCTATTATGACTGCTGCACTGGCAATCTCCGTTATTATCTTCTCAGAGGTATTTCAGCCGCTTCCCCTGGATGAGGCGGTGGATCTGGATCCTGAGGTTTTTCTTGATGATACCGTCTCTGTGAAAATAATGGAACTTCGCGCTAGAATCATGATAGATTTACTCAGTAGTCTTCTAACGACTCGATATGGGTTTGTCTTTTGATAGGCTAATAGTGTTAATCATTGTAGTGATGACTGGATCAGAATGTGATACAGTTTTATCTGAAATCATTCGGAAGGTGTGAACATTAAGACAACTGTTGTACTGCTTATTGTTGCGGTTTTTCCCGTGTTCGCAAGCCAGGTTTTCTATATGAGCGTTGAAGAGGCTCTTGAGTTAACAGAATGCATCTTCCTGGCAGAAGTAGGGATGATACTTGACATTCAAATGAGCTACATTGATCGGACTCAATACACATTCCATATACTTGAGGTGGTAGTTGGCGCTGACTCTTTGGAAGGTACGTATTTATCGTACTATTCTGCGAACCTGCCCTGGGCATACACCAGCCAGAACGGTGAAGAGATTTCCCGATCACCTCTCCTGACCGGTTCAGGTTACGAAACGATAGTGGAAGAGGGAGATACAGTAATAGTGTTCAGCAATTTGCCTGTTGATGATTCACACCCGTTGAATCTTATTCGCATTGAGCATGCCGACAGCCTGGAAAGCATCCAGGAGATTCTGGAAGCAGAGTCTTTCAGGTCCTCAGCAGAATGAAGCGCAACATCACCTGAAACAGGGAATCGTTGATGCAAACGATTCTTCCGATCAGTCAAACTCTTGCCGCACGAACAGCACTGATCAGGTTGCTTCTACTCTCTTTCCGAATCGGTAACCTCTATGAGTGCGTGGCATCAAGATCTGCAAGCCATTCGGCCAGATTTCTTATAAGAATGCCATCCTTATCCTGCTCCAGTCGCAGGTCTCTTACAAGATGCACCCTCTTCACTCCCGGCAGCTTTTTCCCCAGTAGTTTCAAACTCGAGGTAACTTTTGTACTGGAAGTCTTCACCTCAATCAGCACTTCAGGTTCACTTTTGCAGATTAGAGCAAAATCCACTTCATGCTTTTCCTTGGTGCGAATATAACAAAGTTCAACCTTATCACCTGAAATGTCGGATCTGAAATCTGCATGTTTTCTTAAGCAGATCGCGGCTATGTTCTCGACGACAACTCCCTCGTCACCCTGAACATAACCTGAGTCATGAAAATAGAGTTTGGGCATCTTCTGAATAGCTCGTGCAATATTCGCGTGATGAGGTCGTACAAGGAAAACAATGTGAAGAGCCTCAAGAATCTCCACATACCGTCGTACTGTATTGGGTGCCACCTGCAGATCTTCAGCAATGGAGGTATAAGACAGTGGAGACCCCACTCGTTTCCTTAAGAGTTCAAGTAGAACCCGCATTACCCGGATTTCCTGAAGCCTGCCGAATTCCAAAATATCTTCCCGGACAAGGTCGGTAAAATACTTTGATCTCCAGCGGTTCGCATAAGTTT
This sequence comes from Candidatus Aegiribacteria sp., assembly GCA_021107345.1. The sequence continues at coordinate 769 of JAIOSX010000318.1, read as the reverse complement.
CATCGCTACTTAGAAATGGCTCAGGAAAGCCTCCGTATTTCTGCAGAAGACTGAATGCCTCCCGGGGTTTGATTGTGTTCTTCAGCTCTGACACTGAAAGCGGCCACAACCTGTAATGAAAGTAGCGCCCGGCAAGAGATTCCCCTGCCTGCCTGAAAGTATCCATTCTGGAACTGCCTGTAACAAGCAGGGCGCATTCAGATGGCTTAGTGTCATACACACCCTTGAGGTACTGCTTCCATCCTGACATCTTGTGGATTTCATCCAGAATGAGTAAATCAATATCACCGGGCCAGCCCTGCTCCATAATCACGCTTGCATCAATGCTGTTATCGAAATTCAAGTAACAGTTCCGATTGAAATATTCCGCTGCGATCTGTTTCGAAAGGTAAGTTTTCCCCACCTGCCTTGGCCCCGTAAGAAGCACCATTTTCTTCTTCAGATCATCTACAATCCGTTCTTCAAGATATCGTTTCATAATGACTATTATGCAACACTTTGCACAAAAGTCAAGACTATTCCGCAAAGCACTGCACATAAGCCGTCTATTGTAATCTCCTCTGCTCCTCCACACTTCGGACACTTCAGAGTATCAATATCATCTGGGAGGATTCAACATCAAGGAGGGTTTTCTTAATCGTTAATAAAAGCGTGTATGAATTGTCTTAATTACAGGGTCAGAGTTTACTGATAAGTGCGGTCTCCCGCTTTTCTATGATATTCAGCATCTCTTCCTCGTCCCGGGCCATAAGAAGATCGTCTATGAAAT
>JAIOSX010000091.1 GCA_021107345.1 Candidatus Aegiribacteria sp. | reverse complement strand
TGATCTTGCTGGAAGGTTGGTAGCAGCTCCTCAGTCGAGTACTCCCGGGGAAGTCAGAACATTGATGTGGAACGATCAAAATATCCCTGCCGGGATTTACCTGGCGCGGGTTCGTGTACAAGGTTCTGAGGATATAATTCAACACATTGTTAAACTCGATTAGAACCTGCAAACATACTTACAGGCACCTGTACAAAGCCTGGATATCAATAGAAGCAGAAATTAATTTAATATTGACAGTGCATTCATATACATATATACTAAAAATGTATAGGAGGTTTAGTATTATGCGTGTTGGTATATGTTGTATACTTGTTTTTGCTAATATTTTTACTGTAGCCGGATTCTATGATGATTTTTCTGATAATGATATTACTGACTGGGAGATATCCTGTCTCTACGGGGAATGGACTGCTGGCGATTACATGGCTCAAGCTCAAAATACCGCCACTTGTGCAACATTGCTTGCTCCTGAATGGGTAGAGTTAGAGGATTGTGTTGTGACTGCAAGAACCAGGGCGGTTCACGTTTGCGGGATGGCGGCTCGCATGTACGATCCGAATAATGGTGTGTGCGCTTACGTATCACCAGATCATGATGTAGCAAGGATTCGCCGGATATACAACGGAGATGTTAGCACCAAGTACAAATCCATTTACGATGATTTCCCATCAAACGTCTGGTATGAACTTACATTCACCTGCATAGGAGATAGTCTGATCTTCCTTATCGAGGTTCCGTCAACAGGGCAGCAATGGGAATTCTCAGCTATTGACCCGGATCCTGTTTCCGGACGTGTGGGTTTGATGACGGGGGGCGAGTATCACGCCTACTGGGATTGGTTTCAAGCGATTCCAGAAAGTTCATCCATTAATCTCAACAGCATGACAGTGGATGATGATATGTCCGGAGGCTCCTCTGGCGACGGCGATATGGCATTTGAGCCAGGAGAGTACATTGAGTTCGAGATTGGAATCAGGAATGACGGTTCTGAAACTCTTGAGAACACCTTCGGAGTTCTGCAATCCCTATCACCGAAGATTCAGGTTCTTACCGCCTTATTTGAGTATGGAAACATTCCACCAGGGGAAAACACGGAGCCATGCGAACCCTGTATTGTAAGAGCACTGAGTTCAGCACAGGAACAGACAACCTATCCTATGCAGATTACTATCTTCGCCGACAATGGAGTTAACCAACTTGTTCCATTCGCGATACCTATTGGTTGCGGTATTAGTTACGATTGTGAAGGGGATACCGATCCCTATCCCTGGATAGTTGCAACAGTTGAGAACGGATGGTTGAATAACTGGCATGTCAGTGATTCTCAGAATCATACTTCTTCAGGAGTGTACTCCTTCAAATGTGGGGATGTCGGACTCGGAGATTACGATGATCTATTGTACTGTGCCATTGAATCGCCTTTCTTTAATATCCCCATTAACGGAGTACTATCTTTCTGGATGAGGATTGATGCCCAGCTTGGCTCGGATAATCAAGCCTATGATGGAGGGTTGCTGCAGATTGGTCAGTTTGATAACTGGGAGACTATTGAGCCCGTTGGCGGGTATCCTTACGAAATAGTCTCCAATTCAACGGGTCCGTTTGTTCCTTCAACAGGAGTATTTTCAGGATATTCAGACTGGCATCAAGTATTAGTCGAATTCATGCCGGATCAATGCGGACCCATGATGTTAAGATATGTATTCGGCAGTGATGCAGCAGGTAACAGAGAAGGTTGGTACATTGATGATATTGAAGTCATTTACCCAGTGAGTATTACTGAAGATCCTAGTCCGGATTATGAAGCATTCAGTGCTTCCGTTGGACCCAATCCGTTTCAGTCCATTACAACATTCAATCTAACTGGAATATCTAATGATGTGACACTGTTTATCTATGATATTTCAGGACATGCTGTGAGAAGTATTGAAACTGTATACGAAAATACAAATTCATTTTCGATAGTATGGGACGGACTTGATGATTCCGGCAATCCTGTTCCATCCGGAGCGTACTTTGTACAATTCAACCAGATGGGAAATAACTCTTGTTCTCTCAGGATTATTAAAGTGGATTAGCAATTGATGATTCGACATATCAAATACTCGACTTCTCAACTGGGATAGTATATTTTTCTTTATGTGTTTATCATTCCTTTGGCCACATTTCGAGGACGGGTTTGATTTTGCTTATTCGTGAAGGATGCACTCATTTTCCTATAGCTACAACTATTGGTCGCAGTACTGATACGCATTGATGGCATGACATGTGTATTGACGCCGGGATCTTACCTTAAATGACTACTGTTGAACGACTTGCTAGCCGACATTAAAAAGAATAACAAACTAAAAAGGACTTTGCGATGAAAGACAATCCTCAAAAGGTATCTCTTAGCGAGAAGGAACGAATATTCTTTGATCAACGAGCAGAATTGTATGATAATATTATTATAAGCACTTCGCCTGTGGGTATGGATCGCATAAAGCGTCGGGCTCTATCGATTATTCAAAATGCTGAATTGAAGGAGGGAATGACCGTTTTGGAACTCGGTTGTGGCACAGGAGAGTATACAAAAGAATTTGCCGAAGGGAAATTGCAGCTGGTTTCCTTGGACATTTCACCGGAAATGATAAAATTAACCAGGTCCAAGGTGGGGAGCAGTGTGAAGTATGTCGTCAGTAACGCTGAACAGCTCCCTTTTAAAGACGGCGTTTTCGATGCTGTAGTAGGTAACGCTATTCTCCACCATTTTCCTGACTTAAGTACGGCTTTGCAGGAAGTAAGGCGTACTAAAACGCAACAGGCAAAAGTTGTGTTCAGGGAACCGAATTTGTATAACCCCGCCAAGTTTTTTGTGTTCGGCATTCCGATACTGCGGCCATTCCGTAAAGATCGCTGGTCGCCTTCGGAGAAAGTATTTTCCCGTTCGTTTATCAAGAAAATACTTAAGAAGACAGGATACTCCGTGCTAAATATTGAATACGCTGGATTAGTGGGTTCCAGATGCCCGTCACGGATTACCAATTTCTTGTACTGGATAGAGGGATGGTTCTCCAAAATTCCTATTTTTAATGCACTTTTGGGCTCCATGATTATCCGAGCTGAATAATACTGACCTGAACTGCGCGATTCCTCCGATGATAAGCGTAATGCCACATGAATCCTGCATTGTGCGAACTCTGAATTCAGCGCAGTAACAGACAACCCATCATATAAAGATAACCATCTTCGCTGACAATGGAGTTAACCAGCATACCCCTTTCGATATACGCGGAGGTTACTGCCTGGTATTTTCTCCAGTTCGTTTCCTTATACTGAAATGTGATCTGGAAGACAGTTTTAGAAACATTTCCCCCAGGAGACCCAGAGATATGAACTGGAATCCAACCACCAGAAGGAGTATACCGAGTAGCAGCAGAGGTCTTTTCCCTATGGGTTCTCCGCCGAACCAGAGAACGGTCATGTATGCGGAGATCCCGAATCCTGCAAGTACAATAAGGGTTCCGATGCCCCCGAAGAAATGCAGTGGCCTGTAGGAGTACCTGTGAAGGAAAAGAACGGTTAGAAGATCCGAGAAACCTCTGAAGAAACGGGCCATTCCATATTTAGTCTTTCCATATTTCCTGGGCCGGTGATGCACCACTTTCTCCCCAATTGAGAATCCCTGCTGTGCTGCAAGAACAGGAGTGTATCGGTGCATTTCTCCGTACAACTCCAGATTCTTGACCACGTTATTTCTATAGACCTTCAGTCCGCAGTTGAAGTCATGAAGTTTCACACCTGTGGTGAGCTTAACCGTGAGATTGAACAATTTTGAAGGAAGAGTCTTGCCGGCGGGATCCTTCCGGTTTTTCTTCCAGCCGCTTACGAGGTCATATTTCTTCTCCTCCATAAGTCTGATCATTCCCTGGATCTCGGAGGGATCATCCTGAAGATCGGCATCCATTGTTACCACGTACTTTCCTGACGATTCTCCGAATCCGGCTGCCAGAGCAGCAGCTTTGCCCTGGTTGCTGCTCAGTTTGAGACCCTTCAGTGGGAATCGGGAGGAGAGTTCCGTGATCTTTTCCCAGGTTTCATCAGTACTGCCGTCGTCGATTGCAATAATTTCGTATTGCATACCCTTCATGCATTCGGATATCTCCTGCACGAGTTCGGAAATACTTTCCTCCTCATTGAACGCCGGTATTATGATAGAAACATCCGGGTTCCTACCGGTTTTATCCCAGATCAAGTTTTTCACCGCTCTTTCAAAAGTTCCCGCTATTCGGGAGTGTCACAGGGATATTCAAGAAGTTCAGGTTCTTCCGTACAATCTTTAATATAGCAGTAGGTGAATCTCGTCAGCCAGTCTCCAAGCGAAACATATATACTTTTATTCCTTCTGATAACAGTGTTCAGGTGTGTATGGCCTGTGATGATGATATCAATACCCTCTTCGAATTTGGAATTGATCCATTTCTGCATTCCCGAGGGTATTCTATCAAGATCACGCCTGAGGATTCTTTTACTGGTATCTGAAAAGCGCCTCGCGATAAAAGTACCCAGATCCGGATGTAAAAGACTGAAAATGAATCTGCTTATTGCCGATCTCAGGACCGGTTTCATAAGCTTGTAACCGGTATCACCCGGTCCCAGCCCGTCGCCATGAGAAAGAAGTACTCTTTTCCCGTCAAGATCCACTATCAGATACTCATTGGAATGGATCAGGGCTCCGGTTGCCTCAATGAAATGCTTGCCTGTCCAGAAATCATGATTTCCGGGAATGAAGTGAAACACCCAGCCTCTATCTGTCAGCTTTCTAAGTGAGGAGATGCATCTTTCGTATCCGGATGGGACAACGCTCCGGTATTCGAACCAGAAATCGAAGAGATCACCCAGTATCCAGAGTTCACCGGGGCTGAAAGAATCATGCAGATAATCCAGAAAGGAAATGAATCTTTCACGGCCTGGATGAAACTCCGGTTCCGGAAAGAGATGAACATCACTCAGGAAAAATCTGTCCATTATTCTCTGCTGCGGATTAAAGACAGAAGCCTTGAAGGTGCTCCGAAACCGCTTTCAGATTCTCTTTCACCTTCAGAAGTCAGAATCAGGCATGATGGCAGGATACCGGTGTCTATTATTTCCATGACGGCTGAATCCGCCAGGTATACCGGCAAGGATAGCTCCATGCTGTTCACTACGCGCTGGGCATGGTTGCGTGATTCATGATCCGGTTGCAGAGGCAGAACAAGATAGGATGCGTCAAGTGAAGCCAGAAAATGGAGATCATCCTGCATCTCATCGTATTTTTCAAGAGGAAGCCAGTAGTAGAGAATTACATCAGTTTCAGGAAGAATCTGAACAGTATCTCCTGTGGGTGCAATAAGAACACCAGGCAGCTGCACAGCAAGGGGGCCTGCATATGTTGAATCACAGTTGCCGGAATCAATTTCATCTGTTCTGCCGGTGCAGCTGAAGATGGGAATAAGGACGATCAGGAGCAGCACAATTGGTCTTTTCATATTTACGTCTTTCCGTTCATAAGCAATCGACTTCAGAATGAACCGTACTGATTCTGCAAAAATCAGCCATTAGTAATAATCGAAAACAGATTGACAGGCCAGGAGTTGGAGTCTGATTGATATATAAGAACCAGTGCCTCCGAATCCTGCACAAAAGAGGTGAAATGAAGATTTTGACGATTCATTGTATTCTCGTTCGATGAAATACTTAAGGGTGAAATAATTCTTATCAGAACATCACCGGTTTGCACATCTCTCGCTGTAATAAGTCGAAAAGGGTATAAATCATGTATTCCAAAGGCTACGCAACCGGGAAGTGGAGGTTCGATACCGCTCCATATCCACCAACTGCCGGACCAGGCGGAATCGGATAAGGAAAGAGCGGATGCATGAACAGCCATTTCTTCAAGACCTGGCATTGTGGTAGAAGGTTTCCTGAAAAGTACCGGCATTGACGCAAGAAGCAGAAATGCCATTACTGATGGTAGAATCCTGTTACCTGTCGAATCTGATCCTGGTAAGTCATGCATTTGCCAGTATACTTGAAACTTCTGCCTGCAGTTCGGAAGGAGCATCGTAATTCATGAAATTCCTCATAGTTGCCTGAATGTGCTTAGTCTGTTTGAAGAATTCACGACAGTTCGGGCATTCATCCATATGATCCATAAGGTTTTTATGATGTTCAGCACCAAGCTCTCCCGAGATGTAATCATGCATATTTAAACGTGCATCCTCACAGGTCATATTACCTCCCCCCCATTGTAACGTTTTTCCAATCGGCAAGCAGATGACGAAGTATAAACCTTCCTCTGTGTATTCTCGACCTTACAGTACCTATCGGAATATCAAGTATTGTTGCAATATCTGCATAGGAAAACCCCTGTACGTCACAAAGTACTACAGCATCCTTGAACTCTTCGGGAAGATTATCGAAAGCCCGTGTGATATCTTCCTTAAGAAGATTATCAAGGCATATGACGCTGGGATCCGGTCCGTGCTTACTCAGTTCCGGTATATCTTCCCTGGTTATCTGTTCTATCCATTCTCCAGCCATGCCAATCGGTTTTCTACTCATTCTTCTCATTTTATTCAGGAACGTATTTCGCATTATCGTAAACAACCATGCTCCGGCATTTGTTCCCAGGGAGTACTGCTTTTCGGATTTGAGGGCGTTCAGATAAGTATCCTGGACAAGATCGGATGCGTCTTCAGTGTTCTTGCAGAGATGCATCGCATATCCGAAGAGTCTGTCCAGATGACAGAGTACTTCCTTCTCAAAGCTCTTCCTCCGTTTGCTTTTCATAATTCTCCGAATATGTATGATTTCCGTTGCTTATAAACTAGCAAACGAATCATACATATGCCAATAGGTTGTCGTTTGACACAACCTGTAGTAGTTACCCCTTGCCAACGATACAAAATATTGATAGGCTACTTCTGTCGACAGGAATTTTAATTAGATATGGATTTAAATAGCACTTCGAATCCAATACTCATTTAACGGCAGGGATATAGTTTAGGAAATGCAGATTAATAGTTTAATATTTGCAATATCTGCATGGTGTTTCGCCTTTGCAAGGGGCGGGAGGGTGTAGTTGGCAGAACTTCATCTGCAAAGTGATTTGTTCTCACGAACGGACAGCAGCAAGGAACAGGTTGTCACAGAGGACAAACCTTCATCTGATTTCAGTAGTTTGATCGAACCTGAGTTCAGCGAAAACGCACAAACCGTTCTAAGGAAACGATACCTTAAACGATCAGCGTCCGGGGAGATCCTTGAGAAACCAGCGGATATGTTTCTTCGTGTTGCTGAAGCAGTTGCATCAGCTGAGGAAAAGTTCGGGAATGATGTCCAGCAGACGACGATAACATTCTATAATATGATAGCGAAAAAGGAATTCCTTCCCAATTCTCCAACACTTATGAATGCCGGACGGGAACTTGGCCAGCTTTCGGCTTGCTTTGTTCTTCCTGTTGAAGACAGTATGGAAAGCATATTCTCAGCTGTTAAAAATACCGCTCTTATTCATAAAAGTGGCGGGGGAACAGGATTCTCTTTCTCAAGAATTCGTCCGATGAATGATACAGTAATGTCAACAAAGGGTGTTTCCAGTGGTCCAATTTCCTTCATGAATGTATTTGACCAGGCCACCGAAACAGTCAAACAGGGAGGAGTCCGACGGGGCGCCAATATGGCGGTTCTCAGGGTTGATCATCCGGATATTGAAGAATTCATCAACGTGAAACGCAATATGGATAAGCTTAATAATTTCAATCTCTCAGTTGCTGCAACAGATGAATTTATGGATGCTGTAGAAAGAGGATCCAAGTACAATATCATCAACCCGAGAGACGGTAAGGTAGTAGGCTCAAAAGACGCGAATTCAATATTCGATAATATTGTGGATTCCGCCTGGAATTCAGGAGAACCTGGCCTGATTTTCATTGACCGAATGAATGACGCGAACCCTACTCCGCATATTGCTGATATCGAAGCCACAAATCCATGCGGTGAGCAGCCTCTGCTTCCGTATGAAGCATGTAATTTAGGTTCTGTTAACGTCTCTATCATGGTAGACATGATAGAATCCGGTAAATTCATTATGAGCTGGAGCAGGCTTGAAAGAACAGTGGTTAATGCTGTCAGATTTCTTGACGATGTTATTGAGATCAATCGCTATCCTCTTCCGGAAATTTCTGAAATGGTGGCTGGCAACCGAAAAGTGGGACTCGGTATTATGGGCTTTGCCGATCTTCTTTTCAAGCTGGGAATACCGTACGATTCCGAGGAAGCACTGCTTTTTGCGGAAGAACTTATGAGTTTCGTTGCTGAGAAGGCAAGAAAAGCAAGTATTGACCTGGCAAAGGAAAGGGGACCGTTTCCGAATTTCAAAGGAAGTGTATACGACAACAGACACATGGCCCCGGTACGTAACGCAACTGTCACTACAATTGCTCCAACAGGTTCAATCAGTATCCTAGCAGGCTGTTCGGGTGGTATTGAGCCCGTGTTTGCCCTGGCCTTTACAAGACGCAACCTTCTGGACAAGGATGATGAGCTGCATGAAGTAGTACCCGAATTCGGGAGAATAGCCAGGGAACGGGACTTTTTCTCAGAGGAAGTCTTTGCGCATATTGCAGAGAAGGGAACATGCCAGGGAATCCAGGAGATTCCCAGGGATATTCAGAGGATATTTGTCACGTCTCATGACATCTCTCCCGCTTACCACGTAAGAATGCAGGCAGCTTTCCAGAAATACACTGATAATGCTGTTTCAAAAACAGTGAATCTTCCTGAGAATGCTTCACGCAAGAGTGTGGCTGAGGTTTTCAAGCTTTCGCAGAGGCTGGGATGCAAAGGCGTTACAGTTTACCGAGATAAGAGCAGGGATAAACAGGTTCTTAACCTTGTAAAATCAAAGGAGGCTGAAAAGGCAGATGATGTAGAACTGCCATCAATTCCCATAGGACCACGGGACAGAGGAGATGTAACTTCAGGTATAACCAGAAGGATAAGAACCGGTTGCGGGAAACTCTATATAACTATAAACATGGACGAAAATGGCCCGGTTGAGTTGTTTTCACAAATGGGAAAAGCTGGCGGATGTGCAGCCAGCCAGTCTGAAGCCATAAGCAGGCTCATTTCACTTTCCTTGAGATCCGGCATCAGACCGGAGGCTATAGTGAAGGAGCTTAAGGGAATCAGCTGCCATAGAATAGTCTGGCAGGGCGGCAACAGAATTCTTTCCTGTGCTGATGCTGTCGGGCAGACCATTGAATGGTATATCAATGAAAAATTGAATCCGTTAACCATGAAGAATACTGGAATCATTCAGTCCATTGAACCGGTACTTGAAAAAGAAAATGCCGTTTTGGATATCACCGATGCGAACGATGAAGAGGTTGCAGAAAATCTTGCTGGAGCATGCCCCATGTGCGGAGGACCTCTCAAATACGAATCAGGGTGCGTTGCCTGTGCTCTCAATTGCGGCTATTCCGAATGCGGTTGATTAAATTCTTTCCTATCAAACATTTATCAGATAGATAATTGATCCTCAGACAGGGACAGGGCTTGCGCTTCACATATCTTTTTTATTAGACTTCCGATTCAACCGGAATAAGCGGATTAGTAGATGATTGAATGGAGGAACTGTGGAGAAGACCGTTAAGGATATTGAAAAGGGGCAGGATCTGATAAGAATTGAGCTTTCAGAATTCAAGGGTAGTCAGTATGTAGGTGTCAGAATTTATTATATGGATGACAGAGGAGACTGGAAGCCAACTCGCAAGGGCCTTACATTGGTTCCAGAAGTTATGGTTCAGGTTCGAGATGCGATAAATAAAGCGCTTGAAGAACTTGAGTAAAATTTCAGCCAGTTAATTCAGAATAAAAACAGTTCTGAAAGAGTGAAAATGCAAAGCAGTTATTTTAAGACGATATCCATTGAAACAAAACTGAACAGAATGCACGTTGCTGCTGTTGCATCCTTGCTTGCAGAAGGATCTACTGTACCCTTTATCGCCAGGTATCGAAAAGAAGCTACAGGAAGCATGGACGAAGTTTCCGTCATAACTGTCCGGGACAGACTGGAACAGCTGGAAAAACTTGATGAGAGACGGAAAGCCATACTGCGATCACTGGATGAGAGAGAGCTTCTTACAGCCGAGTTAAGTGAAAAGATCAGCAGTGCCTGTACCATTACTTCTCTTGAGGATATATATCTCCCTTTCCGTCCGAGAAGAAGGACCAGAGCCACAAAAGCACGGGAGAAAGGGCTGGAACCACTGGCAAAGAGGATTCTGCGTCAGGAGGGTGATAATCCTTTTCAATATGCGCTTGAGTACCTGGATCACGAGAAAGGTGTTGAAACGGCGGAGGACGCTGTCTCCGGAGCCCGGGATATTATTGCAGAAGAACTGGCACATGCCGCTGAGATCAGAACCCCCATGCGAAGACTTTACTGGGATACAGGCAGTTATGAATGCTGCGTGATTCAGGGAATGGAAGAGGAAGGATCGAAATTCAGGAATTATTTTGAATGGAATGAATCTGTATGCAGCACTCCATCTCACAGGGTTCTTGCAATGCGCAGGGGAGAAGCAAAGAAAATCCTGTCACTGAGAGTTTCCGTTTCACACGAGAAAGCCTTGAGTATTATTCTTTCGGCGGCATGCCTGAATCCTGATTCCCCTGAGTGGGAAGTAATATCTGAGGCTGCATCGGATGGTTTTCGCAGACTTCTTGCTCCATCAATGGAGACTGAGACTCGTTTGAGAAGCAAGGAAGCGGCCGATGATGAGGCAATAAGAGTATTTGCTTCCAATTTGAGAGAACTCCTGCTCACTCCACCTCTGGGTCCGAAGAATATTCTGGCAATAGATCCGGGCTTCAGGACGGGATGCAAGGTTGTGTGTCTCAATTCACAGGGATCGGTTCAGCATAATACAACTATTTTTCCCTTTATGTCTGAAGCGAAGAGGTCAGAGGCCGAAAAAAGCATAATTGGGCTGATAGAGAAATTCGGACCGAAATTCATAGCAGTAGGTAATGGTACTGCCGGAAGGGAAACCGAAACATTTCTTGGAGAGACAGGTCTGCCGGAGGATGTTAAAGTCATTCAGGTAAATGAGAGCGGAGCATCCGTCTATTCAGCTTCAGAGGTTGCCCGGGAGGAATTTCCCGATTTTGATATTACCGTCAGGGGAGCTATTTCGATTGGAAGAAGACTTCAGGATCCCCTCGCAGAGCTTGTTAAGATCGATCCAAAGTCTATCGGAGTTGGTCAATATCAGCACGATGTGGACAGCAAAAAACTTCAGAAGGCGCTTGATGACACGGTTGAGAGCTGTGTGAACAATGTTGGAGTTGATCTCAACACCGCAAGTCCCCAGCTTTTATCCTACGTATCCGGTCTTTCTAAAGGGGTTTCGAGGAATATTGTTAAATGGAGTGAGAAAAACGGACCATTTCCCAGCCGTCAGAAATTACTTAAAGTTTCAGGTCTCGGGCCGGTTGCATTTGAGCAGTCTGCCGGTTTTCTCAGGATCAGACACGGGAAGAACCCGCTGGATGCAAGCGGTGTTCATCCTGAAAGCTACTCTGTGGTGGAGCGGATGGCCGGATCGAAAGGCCTGAGCGTTGCTGAACTTATGCTGTCGGAGAGTGCCCGGAAATCGATAGATCTGAGAGATTTTGTAGATGGAAAAACCGGCCTTCCGACTCTGCGTGATATCATGAAAGAGCTGGAAAAGCCAGGCAGAGATCCAAGAGAATCCTTCCAGGTATTCAGCTTTGCTGATGTGCATGATATTAAGGATATTGAGGAGGGAATGATACTCCCCGGAATCGTAACAAACGTAACAAATTTCGGTGCTTTCATAGATGTGGGAGTACATCAGGATGGACTTGTTCACATAAGTCAGATGGCGGACAGATTCGTCAAAAACCCTGCGGATATAGTCTCAGCAGGAGAAAAGCTCACGGTAAGGGTACTGGAAGTTGATATAAAGAGAAACCGAATTTCCCTTTCCATGATCGGAATTGAATAGCAAGATTCGATGGTTAAGCCATACCTGGTTAGAAGCGGTAGGGGAGCAGTTCGGACAGCGTGTAGTGCTTTATCGTGCCGGGAGTTGCCACCGTCACAGGGAAATCATCGTTGCAGAACTCGGCAAGAACTTGCCTGCAGGCACCGCAGGGATGAGGTTCACGGTCAGGTGAGTATATCAGAATCCTTCTGAATTTCCTGTGACCCAGTGAGACTGCTGAGAATACCGCTGCTCTTTCGGCACAGACGGTAAGTCCGTAGGAGGAATTCTCGACGTTAACTCCTGTATGCAGCCCTCCTTTTTCATCTTCGATTACTGCGGTTACATGAAACCCCGAATATGGGCAGTAACAGCTCTTTTCTGCTTCCATCGCCTTAGCAAGAAGTTCTTTTGTGTCTTCGACCATTCTCAAAAGGTTCTTTCGATAAAGGGCAGTGATCTGAGTTTATCGTTGGCGTTGCGCAGTCTGAGGGAAATAACCTCTGAGAAGGCGCGAAGTACTTTCAGGCCTATTCTGGGATTATCATTCAATATGGCGGCCACCTCAGTATGCTGTATCTTGGCCAGTTCCACCCTTGTGTGCGCGTATACGGAGGCGCTTCTGTTCCTGCGGTCAAGAAGGACCATCTCGCCGAAGAAATCCTTCTTTTCCAGGATTCCGAGTATCTGCTCGATTCCCTCGTAGGTTCTTTTTGTGACACGGACCTTGCCGGACAGAATCAGGTAAAGATATTCACCCTGGTCATCCTCCCGGATGATCACACTGTTTGGAAGAAGGTCTGAATACTGTGCTTTACTGGTGAAAGACTCGAGTTCTTCCGGTTCAAGGTCTCGGAAGAGGTAAGCGGAACTGAACACCTCGAGGTGTTCCTGTGTGAATTTAGTGCTCATATACTTTTCACTTCCTTCCATGAATTATATAATATTAGCTATTCATATCAGGACAGTTTGTCCAGGTCCACAAAAACAGTTTTCTCCCTAGTATATACAACCTGTCCCGGTTTTCCCTTTCTTCTTCGGTTAACATACTGAACTCTGGTATAGTCAACAGGTATCACTCCGGAGGAAACTCCGCTGCTCTTTGCAGCCTCGACCGCCGCTTCAAGTATTATCTCTCCAGGCGGATTGTCCGCCCTTCCGTCGAGTTTTAGAACAACATGGGCACCCGGATAACCCCGTGCGTGGAACCACAAATCGCCCCGTTTTCCAATTCTGAAGGTAACCTCTTCGTTTTCCCGGGCATTTCTTCCGGCGAAGCATCTCCAGTCACTGCTGAGCACTTTTGCCTCTATCCTTCTTCTCCGGTCATCCTGATCACGTACTATCTTTCTGTGATTTCTGAGACATGCTTCAAGTTCTTCAACCGTAAGGTCAGATGCTGCGGAGAGGGACTTCTCCAGAGATTCTATTTCTTTCAGAGCATTACGTTTATGTTCTTCAAGATTGTGCTTTTCCTTTCCCGTATTGGATGCCTTCCTGAAAAACCTGGCGGCATTAGATTTGAGTGATCTGAAAGGTTTCAGCGGGATTATATGTTCGCAGCCGTTCCAGTCCTTCAGCTCTATTTCTTTGAGACCTTTTCTTGAATTATCTCCGGCTGAGAGAAGCAGACTGCCCCATGTTCTGTACTTCTCGGGAGATACAAGTCTATCCATTGCGGTTATTACGCCTGACAGTCTTCTGCGAAGGAACGAAAGCCTTCTCCTTAGAACTGCTGTCCATATTTCGAGACCATCATTCCTGGTGGTGGCTGATTCCCAGGATATTCTTAAGGAAAGCGGGTCCAATATGGGTTTTCCCTCACCCAGTTCGATAGGGAGGAGGCCATCAGGACCCTCCCAGGGGTTGAAATCATGTTCCAGAAGAGCCTTTTCCAGTTCCGCAACCATTTCGAGCAGAGGTTTCTTACTGATCTCCGAATGGCGGATCAGGGCTCTGGCGGTAACCGGACCTACACCTTCAAGTATTTTGTAAAGCAGTTCAGGGGAATCATTACATTCTTCAATGGATATTCTCAGTTCTATGGAAGAACTCCACGACCCCGGAGACAGACCCGAAGATGGAGGTGGTACGTAGACCTGTCCGGGGGCTACGGTTCTGTACCTGTTCATGCGAGAGGATACCTTTCTATGACAGGCAAGAATTCTGTTGTCTTCACTCCTGAGCAGGATAACGTTGGCGTTCCTGCCGGTGATCTCAAAAATAAGAGTAACATCTGAATTGCCGTAGAGAAGACCGCTTTTTAAGCATATATGCAGTATCCTGTCTGCACCCGGCTGAAGCAGATCCATGACCTCAGCCCCTTCAAGGTGATGGCTCCATACCGGAACAGGCAGTTCAGTTATCTTCCCGGTCCTTTTCCACCAGAGTCCTGGTGAATCCGGTCTGGCGCTCAGAACAAGGA
>JAIOSX010000183.1 GCA_021107345.1 Candidatus Aegiribacteria sp. | reverse complement strand
CCTAATCATTGCTGGGTTCTTGGTGTTTCCGATCAGACTATTATTGATACGATTCCGTACGTTGAAGGCTCAGTATTGATAGGAAGAGGAAAATATGCCTCTTATGGATGGCATTACGGTCACATTGATGTTCATCCAGAGAACTATCGCTTTCGTCTAGAGTATCCACTCGGCAGGGATATAGTATCTGTGTTGGTACCGCACGGCCTTGGAAGCCACGTTCATTTCAGCTGGCTTGGTAAAGATTCATACGAAGAACCTTATGAACAACCAGGATACTTCAATCCCATCGATTATCTGGGTCCTCTTATTTCATTTCCATATAATGTTGCTGCATTTAGTCCTACTGATTCAGGTCCATGTGGGGCTTTTGCATCAATAACAGGTATTATGTTTGCTTATGAAGGTCGTGAAAATGTAATCCCACCACAGGATAGAGTAAGGGAAGTAATTGATATCCTGGTGAGACCATATACTTACTATTATAGCAATCCATCAAATGATTCGTGTATTGTTCGGAAAGTCAAATGGCGCCTGCTCTGGCAGAACCCGGATTCATGCGAGTATCAACCACACAACAGTAATCTTTTGGGCACATGGCGTACTTTATATGACTTCGGTGGATATATCTATGATGATAATGATTTTGGGACACCTCTTCCTGAATACACGATGGTTTTCTGGGGTGGTGATCGACATTGGTCCAACAATATCTGCCTGACCAATACCTGCGAAACGAAAAGAGATACAGCATCATTCCCTGGTGTCGAGACTGTCTGGGTTGATCCCTATAATCGTCAAAATGATTATGATGATGGAGAGTACTGCAGGGGCGGCTGGGATACAAGATTATGCACTTCAGATGGTGGAACTCCTGCACAGACTGATGAATCTGCAGCATTTGTTGATGGACGCTATGCTATTGAAGTAATGACCTTCCCTCAAAGATTTGAAGTCAGCAAGACTCTTAGAATATTGCCAGTTGATGATATCACATTACCAGAACCTGATGTTACAGGCATAATTGTGGATAACTGGGCTCCAAGGATTTACGAGATCTGCCTAAAAGACAATCCCGAGGAGATCATAAGGCATAGATATTACCAGATAGTCGAACCGAATAATCCCAATGAAGGAAGAATGTTCAGATATTATAATCAGGATTCCTGGCCGTATATCGGTACAGGATCCGGAACAAATGAATACTCATTGGAGATTTGGTACAGTGAACCAGTAACACCGGCTAAAAAACTTCCTTCTTCTTCTCTGACGATCAAGATGGTTATTGGCCCGGATTCCAGTTTAATCTGGGAGAGTAATATAGAATTTGAATTGGATAGATCCTGCTTGAATCCAGCAGGTGAGTGTGAATATGCATTATATACCGGTTATGGAGTGCGACCACATGGCTATTTGGGGAATCAAATCGTTGAACTGACAATTGACTCCTCTTTCGCGACTGATCTTGCTGGAAATGGACTGGATGCAGATGCTTCAACTATTGTAACAGCTCTGGGGGTTGATTCTACTAGCAACTATGAATCTACCTTTACGTGGATTGAACCACACGAACCAATTCAGGGTTACTATCGTGAAGTAAGTGATCAGGATTCAAGATCGAATATCATATATGCTAATTATGATGAGATGTCTACTCCTCCTTATGAACTGTTAAAACATCACATAACTCTTGAAGGCCCATTAACAACAGCTGAACTCTTTCATGAAGTGGGTTCTCAAAGCTATACCAGATGCGATATCTACGGAGGAACATGGATGTGTGATGTTATAGATGATGTCCTGAAAGTATTCATTATTGATTTTCATGGAAATATGCAACTCAATAAAGAAGTGTTTAACTTTTCAGCAATTGATGCATCCGGTGAGTTATTTGGTGCTATGATTACTGATGTAACATTCCCAGCTGAGAATCCCTGGGATAATCCCACCTGTGATTTCGATAGATTCGGCTGGTTGGCATGGCGAAAAATAATACCACCACCGGATGACGGAACTGTCGGAATAGATGAAGAATATGTAGAGAATATCGAGCTTCATGTTTCAGTTTACGATTCTTATAGTATAGGGAAGAGTTCTGATTTTCTAGTAGGTGTAGGTAATACTTGGTATGATTCACTTTCAATGCAATGGTGTGAGACAGAGATTAGATCAATCTCTTCACCTTATCCGGGTTTGGATGGAATTCTTAGAGTTCAAATCCGTAAATACCAACATCCGAATATTACTCCAGTTGATAGTATTCTGGATCTGGATCCTCCTGGAACTGGGGTTCTCAGCTGCAATGCTATTACACAAGACAATGTATGTTGTGCAGAATTGTCACCTCTGGAGATCGAGATTGATGATTATTTCAATGTATTCCCAAATCCCGTAAGAGGTTCACTAAGCATTGATTTCATGACTTCTGAAGCTGTTGGTTCAACTGTACGTATTTATGACATATCCGGACATCTGGTTAAAATAGTTGCAGAGGAGTTACCGGGCAGGAGGAACCATAACCTTCTCTGGGATCTGCAAGATACGGACGGGCATATAATCCCTACAGGGATATACTATGTGTCTCTTGTTTCCGGTTCCCTGAAAGAAACCAGAACCGTGATTGTGATTCATTGATCTATGAGATTCCTGATTAGCAGACAGAATAGCTTCCGCATCTGTTGAAGAGATCATGGCAATCCCTGGAATAGGGAGGACAAGGGCTATTCAGATAAACGATTACTTCAAAAGAGATAATAAATCCCGCTGATACTGTTGATAATCATTTTTGAATGATTGGCT
Organism: Candidatus Aegiribacteria sp.; assembly: GCA_021107345.1. The sequence continues at coordinate 2,036 of JAIOSX010000183.1, read as the reverse complement.
ACTTGACAGGAATCAATGCATTTATTATTCTATTTCAGTAATATCTGAAATAGAAGGAGCCAGAAATTGAAGGGTCTTGATATAGTATCGGATTTCAGTAAACTGCAACTACTTAGTAATAAATCCGCATTCCGTATACTCAAAGAATTACAGATAATGCCGCAATCAGGAGCACAGCTTGCAGAGAAGCTGGGCATGAAAACACCAAGAGTGATCTATTACTTGAAGAAACTTGAACATTTTGGTTTCGCAGTACAGATAGCACACAAACCCGTACGCGGAAATCGTGAGAAATTCTACTTTGCGGTAGCTCAGAATTTTCTTTTATCAGCCGGGTTCGATGAAACGGGTGAATCGGATATCGGAATGAAAGCGAATCTTAATAACTCGTACATCGAATACTTCCTGAAGCGTGATCTGGATCTTGATCTTAATGAGTTTGCCGGAATCGTTCTTTCAGACTACCTGGAGATTCAGCCCGAAGAGAAGGTGATTATTTCTTTTGAGGAACAGAATATAAGCATATACTTTAAAATAGTAGCACAGCTGCGTCGTAATGGAGTGTACTACAGAACACTGGTCAGTGATCCTGTCCTGTCAAGAGAAATGCTGTTCAATCTTCCCGAAAAGGGTGTAGAGGTGTTCTACAAAGGTATTGCTGAGTCAGCTGAGTGGGCAGATGCCTGGATAGACCTGAAACGATCAACGATTTTAGATAAAGAAGGGGTTTCGAAGGAGAGGCTTGATTTTATTACGAAAATCAGGAGAGAGTCTCTTAAGAATGTAAATGAGAAATCGGATATGAGGGCTATAATAATATCCATACCGAGATTCGAAGAAAAATTCCACACTGATCCTGATGCACTTGAAAAGCTGATCATGTTCTGGAAAGCTGCTTCTGTAAGTGCAAGCGAGTTCAGCATTGTCCGGGATCTTGCAGAAAAAATACGGAAATTCACAACCTTCAGTATTCACACCGGGCAGAATAATGTATTGCATGTTTCTGTAGATCCGGAGAAGTATTTCATAGATGCAGGACCTTTCTCATCATCAAAAATAAATAATGTGTTTTGTATTCCATCCGGGGAGATCACGTTCGTTCCTTATTTGTCCGATCTTTCAGGAAACATATACATGGACTGCTGCGAACTTGATAATGAAGAAGCAAGGGGAATTTACCTGCAGGTAGACAACGGCATCATTACAGACTGCCGAATAGAAAGTGGTGATAAGCGACTGGAAGAGCACTTCAAAACATCTGACCTCCAGGAAAAAACCATAAGTCAGGTCGGCTTCGGGTTGAATCCCTCAGTCAGGTCGGTGTCGAATATCCCCAAACTCGATACCAAGATTTTCGGGAGTTTTCATCTTACTTTCGGAGACAATCGAGCAATCGGAGGAGATATCACAGGGTACACAACCTGGGATATCATTGCCGAGAAACCCAGGGTAACCTGCAATGATGATGTTATACTGAATAATGGTATTTTCAATATATAAATTATGCTGCAAGACGAAGGAGTTATTATGAGATTTAACTGCATTGTTTCACAGAATGTAATAACAATACTGTCTGTAATGTTGTTTGCATTCTTTCTCGACGCTCACGGTTCAGCTGGCGAAATGAATTCTTCCTGTCTTGATGAGCTGTATAGTCTGGAATCCTCTGTTCCATATGTCCGGCAGAGCCCGCTGACAGCACCGGTTCAGATGCCCAATTGGCCTATCAGTATTGGTTGGACTGCTAATCGTCCTGCATCCGGTGTGTGTCTTGCTGATATTTTTGGCGATGGTTTTCTTGAAATAATCGCTGGCTCCTCAAGCGGTGTTCTTCATGTATGGGATTATCAAGGTAATGATCTTCCCGGATGGCCGAAGACAGGATTGGGACAGATACGAACCAAAGTGGCGGTTGGTGATATTGATCCTGATTATCCCGGTCTGGAAATAGTTGCCGTTGCGGAAACCAGCACTATGTATGTCTGGCATAATGATGTAACTCCGGTTACAGGATGGCCGCAGGCTACCGGCTCAGT
>JAIOSX010000271.1 GCA_021107345.1 Candidatus Aegiribacteria sp. | reverse complement strand
CGGTATCCTCAACGGTTTTCCTTCCCAGAGCTCCCCTCAGGAAAAGCCCGTCCGATACTTCAGCGGATACCTGGAAGAACAGGAGGAAGCTTCTGCCGTACAGTGCGGTAGAACCGAAAACCCCTGGGAACGAGGAACCACCTGCGTATACTCTGGAATTGTATCCGTCTGTCGAGCAGGAAGCGCCTCCCATATCCAGAGTAACCCTGTTCCCTGGGATGTAGCGGAATTTGAGTTCTATCCCGACCCCTGTTTCGGATGAATCTTCCGGGGAGCTGTTCCATCCGGATATCTGGATCTTTGTTCTGATGTTGAACCTGTTTTGCGGCTGCCAGCTGGAGCCAAGCCAGCCTCTCCAGCTGAACTCATTCGTCTCCGTTCTGGTTCTTATGCCCGCCGTGGCCTCCATGCTCCAGGGGAAACGATACTCGGCTTCAAGTGAAGCAAGAAGTAGACTGCTGTCATGGTTGAAATATGTTCCCGTTCCTGCCTTTAAAGCCATTCGGGGGAATGTCTTCCATCGGAAGCCGTAGCATATCCCCACATCGCATTCCCTTGAGATGGCCGGCGAGGTTCTGTCCGATGGATAACCTTCGGGGTTGCGCAGCACCATAAGCATATGTCTGAACAGAGGAAAATTCTGTGAAAAGGAACCCCAGGCCGCAACAGCAGTGCCGGAGGAATCGAACCCCGCAGCTGCTTCTCCTGACAGATTGAGAGAACCGAGGTTGATACTCAAATCGGCTCCGCACCTGAGCCAGCTGTGCTCCGGAGTTATGTTGCGTGATGCGGTGGCGGCAGTAATTCCCCATTGCAGACCGTTGATGCGGACCGCAGCCAGTTTTTCGATGAAGGTGTTCCTTCCAAAGATTTCAGATGCGGTTCGGTGGTACCCGCTTGCCAGGGAATCGACAGGAGAGAGGGCGGCCAGGACCGAAATGTCCATTCCTCCGATATCAAGCATTATTCCGGCCCCTGTAAGGGGTTCGGATCGGCAGCTCCAGGGGGAGGTTGCGGGTTCAATACGGTTCCTTGAATTTGGAGGTTTGTACAGGGAAAGCTCGCTTACATTTGAAAACTGCCCGGGAAAAGAGAGTACCAGACCGCTGCCCAGGTCAGCCTTCAGCCATCCGGCAGAGACTGAAAGAACCGGGCTGCCCTCGGGCATGAAGGTTGCTCCTCCGGCGATGATGTCGGCCCATTCCTCTCCCCTTGTTTTGTCCGTGAGAAGGATGAAGCTGCAGATATCAGACCGGTATCTGATCCTGCTGTAGAAATCGAATTCGTCACCGGTGTAGTAGTTTTCGAGCGTTCCTCTGCAGTCGGGAAGGCGCCTCTGAAGCCTGAATCTGAGATCTCCCTCAGCGTTTGATGCCCTGAAAAAGCTGAGAAGGAGTATAAGAGCAGTTAAACCTTTCATTCCGGCACCAGATATTCGATCAGGACCTGGAGGATGGATGGGCCGATGCCGGGTACATCCTGAAGATCACTGACAGATGAAACAGGGCCGTTCAAGCGAAGCCAGGAGGTTATCGCGGAAGCTTTGGATGGGCCTATACCGGGGATAAGCTGCAGCTCTTGTTCCGTTGCAGTGTTGACGTTAATCGGGAACTGTACATCAGTTTGTTCATCTTCCGTTTCGGGGTCAGTAAGTTCAAGTACGGTAGGTTGGGCGGCGCATCGGCCCCAGCAGAGGGCGACTGAATGTGTGCCGGGAAGTGAGGCATGCTCTCTGTACCCGTATTCCATGCTCAGAGCCGACAGCGATAGCTCAAGAGCTGCCCAGAATCTTGCAGGATCGGTCTTTACGCCTGTAGCGATACTTAGCATGGGCTGCGGGGAGAATGCTGTATGAAAACAGAATTCTATATCGAGTTCCTCCTGCCTGGACGCCCCCACTGCGCAGACAACGTTCTCAACAGGAACAACTCCAAGCGCGAGTTCGAGGGAGCGGGGGGCTGCCGGATCACCTGAAATCCCCAGATCTGTCCGTAATACGCTTCTTAAAAGTGCTGTTGAAAAAAACCCTTCAACCGGAGACCATACGGCAGAGACATCGGCCGAAGCCCCTGTTGCCCTGCTGTATCCGCTTATTTGAAGCCTTCTTATAGAAATGTCTGCTCCCACCACCACTCCGTTTATCAGTTTCCAGGCGCCGGCTGCCATAGCAGCAGCTTCAGTATAGGATTCATCACCTGATAATGAAACAGCGGCTCCAAGAACGTACGTTCTGAACATGAAGCACCCGGCAATTGTGGTTCTGTCAAGCCGTTTTAAACCAAACGGGCGTGAAGCGGAGATTGCTATACAGTGACCTTCAAGCAGACCCATGGATGCTGGATTGGCCGTGAGTGACAGTGGTGTTCTGGGAAACAGTGAGGACGCAATACCACCCTGGAGCCATGGAGATTCGAATACAGGCTCGAATGCTGTCCTTCCTTCAGTACAGCAGATAACTGAAAGCGCAAGAAGAATCGTTGTAGTTCTCATCTTAAGAGTTTACGCACTAATCGAATTTATTTCAAGTGGCAAAATGGCAAGGTTGACAATCGGACAGTAAAATGTATGTCTATTATGATGATTAATTGTATAGCCGGTTACACGGTTCAATCTGGACTCTGGGAGATAACAGATGCGTTCTCGGGAAAACGCTTCCGCCATTGAGCGGGGCAGATGCAGGCTTACGCATCTGGCCTGTGAGATTTTAGATATAAGATATCCGAATTTACAGAACCCGATTGAAGAATGGCTTCCATCAAGGCCGGACTGGTCAACTGAGCTGCCTGACATCGATATACTTCGGCATGAGCTTACGGAGTTGAAAGACCGAGGCGGGAAAGTCGTTCTTTACGGGCACGACGATATGGACGGCATCACGGGTATCTATATCGGCCGGAGGATACTTGAAGGTGAAGGTTATCAGGTTGTACCCATAATGCCCAGAAGGCTAACCGATGACTACGGTCTCCTCCCCGAGAGGATGGAAGGGGTGCTGCTGCCCGGCGATCTTCTGCTTACCGTAGACTATGGATGCTCAGCCGTACGTGGTGTCAAATGGGCAATCGATCTCGGCGCGAGAGTGGTTATAACCGACCACCATACACTCCACCATCCCCTACCGCCTGCCCATGGAATGATCAACCCACAGAGAGTGGGCCCCCCCGCAACCTACATGGCCGGATGTTCGGTTCTTTACGCGGCCCTTATCTCTATATACCCGGGCTGGGAGAACCAGCCTGAGCTGCTCACTGCAAATGCCCTTGGAACTGTATCAGACCGCGTACCCTTACTGGGCTGGAACAGGTATCTGCTGGAGGAATTCAGGAAGATTGATGCTGATGAACTGAAGGGCGGGATGGCCGTGCTTGCGGAAGCCTGGCCCGCCAGGGAGAAGGCCTGGACAGGATCCATGGTCCGCCACGCTATTACTTCAGTGATTGGCAAGGGGAAAGATTCGGGAATTGAGATCCTCCTTGATTTTATGAACGATGATGATTACAAGCAATGCCGCAAAACCTGGAAGCGACTGAAGAAGAACAGCAGGCGAAGGGCTCATGTTCTGTCGGAAATCTTCTCAAGGGCTCTGCAGAAGACTGACGATCAGGCCTCCGCCTACGGGATGAACCTTGTCTATCTGGATCACATACCGGATGGGATGGGCGGAACCCTTGCAAGTAAAATGAGCAGGATCACCCGTCGTGGCACTTTAATCGTATCCCAGAGAGAAAGCGGAAAACTTGTAGGTGAGGCTCGTTCGTACGGAGACTGGGACATGGCAGATTTTCTGGTGAGCATGGGGGATGTGTATACGAGCGCAGGGGGCCACAGAATGGCAGCCGGATTCAGCTGCGAGGGGAAATCCTGGAGCCAGCTGCGGGAGCTTCTTCTTTCGAGAATGGCTTCGTATCCGATAGATCCTGTGCCGGTGCCGCATGTTGACCTTGTAGTGGACGAACTTCCAGATCCGGCGGAGTTTCTGTGCCTCGCTCCGTTTGGCGGTGAATTCCTTCCCCCGGCGGTGCAGAAGGGCACACTGAGATACCTGATGAACATCGGTGAGAATTCCGTAAGCTGGTTCATAACAGAAGAAAGCGGCGACTGAGCGAGGCCGCTCAGCGGGAACGGGCGCCACTTGCAGAATTAGATATCGTCAAATAAAACGTATAATAGTTGGAAAGCAGTGATTAATGAAGTACTTGGTTACGGGGGCTGCGGGATTTATTGGAAGTCATCTTGCCAGGCAGCTTCTGTCGGAAGGGAAAGATGTTATCGCGGCTGACTGTTTCCGTGATTACTATCCGATTGAGCTGAAAAGGGCGAATATCGCTGATTTAATGAAGAATCCTTCTTTCAAGCTTTTTGAAGAAGATCTATCCTTCAAGAACATGTCCTGGCTGGACAAAAATTTCAATACTCCGGAAGAAATTGTCGTATACCACCTGGCGGCACAGGCAGGTGTAAGGAAGAGCTGGGGAAATGAGTTCTCCCGATATACAGCTGACAATATCATATCCACACAGAATCTTCTCGAATGGTCTGTTAAGAGAGGGAACGTAAAGAACTTTATTTACGCGTCCTCCTCATCCGTCTACGGAAGAGTAGTGGATATGCCCATGGTTGAGGACATAACACTGCCGGTGCCAGATTCTCCATATGGTGTCACAAAGCTTGCCGCGGAGAACCTTGTAAGGCTGTACACCAGGAACCATGGCCTTCCAAGTGTTTCTCTCAGGTTCTTTACGGTTTACGGTCCAGGACAGAGGCCGGATATGGCATTCTCTATTTTCCTGGAAGCAATAAGTAATGGAAATCCTCTCAGAATATTCGGTGATGGAAACCAGACACGGGATTTTACTTATGTGGGTGATGTCGTCCGGGGTCTGAGACTGTCGGAAGAATGTACCGATGGAAGGGTGATGAACCTCGGAGGTGGTAATACTCTCCCGCTTCTTGAGGCGATAGCTGTTCTTGAGGAGGCATCCGGGATGAAAGCGAAACTGGAGTTTCTACCCGTTCAGCCCGGGGATGTCCGGGATACTTATGCATCAACTGAACTGCTTTATAAGACAACCGGATGGAAACCCTCCACACCACTGCTTGAAGGTCTCCGCCACCAGATGCGGGTAACGGAAAACCGGCAGAATTGATCTGCCGGTTCCTGTTTTAGAGTTTGCACGTTCTAAATGATGATGTCGTCATCGCCCCTGGGTTCGATCTTGAAGTTATCACGGGCGTACCAGAGCAATCCTGTAAAACTTGAAATAGACTCGCCTACAGCCGGAGTATAGCTGAAATCACCCATTGTGCCGGCATAGCACTCTCCGCTTCCGTCATCGAAAGCCCATGTGTAGTAAGGAAGTCCGATCTGCGTTACATCGACATCGGAAACGATTACAAACACCGATTCCCATTGCTCAGGATCAACTGCTGTTGCAAGCTCACCAGTGGAGAACGGAATCGGATCAGGAAGATCATGTCCGGTTGAGTGAACCACGTAGGACAGAGGGTACTTGATCTCAGTCATGCCGAAGTATTCATCGACAACACCGGTAACCGTTACACTGTCACCTCTCTGTAGACCTGCGAGATCGCTGCTGTACATCAGTAAGCCGCTCCAGGGTCCTCCAGCGGCATCGGAAAGCACGGAGTAGGTCGAAGATGTTGCAGTATAATCATCTGGATCAGCGGTTATGATACCGGTGACATTGACAGTCTGTCCCTCATAGGGTGAATCCGCCTGCTGTCCCTGGATCTCGTAGCAGGTATAGACGTCTCCGCCGCCGCCGCCGCCGCCGCTGTAAATGGTAATATCGTTATTATCCCTTGGCTGAATGCGCCATTCGTCGTGTCCATAGAAAAGCGGACCCTTAACATCAACAGTGTCACCCACAGTCGGCTCGGTGAAGTCACCACGGTTACCCATATGGCAACTACCGCTGCCGTCATCGATCTCGTAGCTGTGCTCGTTCTTGATGAGGACGATCGCGTCGGTCACCGAAACAACAACACTTTCGTACTGCTCATCACAAACCTGATCAGTTGTAAGAGAGATCGCAGCGGGGAGAGTATGACCGGTCGAGTGGACGACCACGTTTGAAAATGGGTACTTGAGTTCAGTTAAACCGAAGAATTCATCGACGGTTCCGGTGATAGTGATGCTGTCGCCCCTTGCAAGGTTAGCTGTACTGTCTCCGTAGAGAACAAGCCCGCTCCATGGGCCGCCGCCGGCATCATTCAAGACAGCGTATCCTCCGTAAAGCTCATCCCCGCCTGCGGTTACTATTCCGGTTACCGAAACCTCCTGGCCATCGTAGGGCGAATCCGCCTGCTGTCCCTGAACCTGGTAGCAGGTGAGGTAATCACCGCTGCTGCCGGAATCGGCGATAACAACCTGCACTTCGTTGCTCCATGCGGTGTTTTCGCCCGTATTCTTTGTCTGTAGTGCGTAGTAGTAGGTCTGTCCCCAGCCAAGACCGGTATCGCTGAAGGTTGTATCGGAAGCATTGGATGCTGTTCTGATCGGGCTGGAAGGAGGATTGGCGGATATTCCCGAAGAAGTTGCCCTGTAAAGGTTATACTCGTCGAAGTCGTTATCTGTACATGTGGTCCATGATGCAAAAACTGTATTGGTGGTTCCCGAAGTGGCCGAAAGGGTAGACGCAGTGGGGTTATCACCTGGATCAGCCGGGCTTTCGTCGTCTCCGCATGAGATCACAATCAGAATAGTTACTATGGCGATAAATGGTATAAACCATTTTGCTTTTTTCATGTGAGAAAATTCTCCTCTCAGTAATTTGTACTGTCTGGTTATTAACACCAGAATGGGTCTAAAGTTCGAGCTGCCGTTTCAGCAGTTTCATGACAAGGTCTTTCATATCGGGATCCGATTTGTCATCAATGTCTATGTTTATGGATATTCCTACCACGGGGCCAGCATCCTGCTTCTCCGTTTCAGCAGATTTCTTTTTTGCAGCAGATTTCTTTTTTTCAGCAGGTTTCCGTTTTTTACGTGTATCCGGTTTTTTCACTGCTGCCGGTTTCTTAACCGGTTCGGGCAATTCTTCTACTGGTTTCTTAACCGGTTCGGGTAATTCTTCTGCTGGTTTCTTAACCGGTTCAGGTAATTTTGCTGCTGGTTTCCTAACCGGTTCAGGCGATTCTGCTGCTGGTTCAACTTCGTTGAGCCCCGCCAGGTCGCAGAGAACTTTAAATGTCAGTATCATGTATGCGATGTTAGGGTCGGAGTCACCGGTTTCGACCCTGAAGTACTCCATCAGCACAGAACCCTTCTCCTGATACGCGTTGGGGAATTTATTGTAAAGGGATCCGTACGCTGCTTTCACAGCTCTTCCCAGCATTATTACGGCCTGGTCCGGGTCACGGGATTTAATCCAGAGATCGGACGGCTGTCCGTTATCGTCAATCAAGCCAAGGAATGTAAGAAGCATCAGCAGCCCCTCGTCTACCTCCCGCTTGAAACCCAGACCGATAAGATAGTCATGATCAACCAGTTTAGGAGGCTCGTTCCTGAACAGCGTATTGATCAGCAGTTCAACACTGCCTGGATCGTGCAATATAGGAAATTCCATTATCTGCCCTCCTGACAAGCTATTTGTTATTCATCAATTTATAAGGCATCAGGAAAGTTTGCGCTAGAGTATAGAAAAGCTTGCGCTAGAGTATAGAATCGTGATAATTTACGAAGTATCAATTCCTTGTTGAGAAGCTCACTATTTTGCGGGGACCACCAATGCAGCCAACCGGGGACCCTCCATCCATAGGATGTTTTCCGCCCTTGTTACATTCATAAGGTCGTCCTGAAATTTGACCAGTTGTTTCAGATCTTCTGCCTGAGCTGATATTTTGAGGGTTTTGAGAGAAGCTGCCATGCTGAGATTTTGCTCGCTCTTGAACTTTCTTGCCTCCTCTATGATATGCAGGCTCATGTCACCGTACTTGAGGGCTTCTTCATCCATGAAATCGGGATTAGGCCATTCCGCGAGGTGAAGGCTCTCGCTTCCCTCAAACTCCCTGAAGATCGCCTGGTAAAGCTCTTCGGTTACATGCACCAGGACCGGAGCGAAAAGTCTCAGGGAACCATAGATAATGTGGTACAGGGTATACTGGGCCGACTGTTTCCCAGCTGTATCATCATCGGAGTAGAGACGTTTCTTGACAATTTCAAGATAGTTATCACACAGAACCTTCCAGAAAAAGTACTCGGCCTTGTTCATAGCCACCGAGTATTCGTACTGCTCCATTCCGTTCGTTGCCCTCTCTGCTGCTACGGTGAAGCGGGAAAGTATCCATCTGTCATAAGGTTTAAGTTCCGGTTCAAGCTCCGGATCGAAATCCTCCAGGTGTCCGGCTGCGAATTTAACGGCGTTCCAGAGTTTTGTCACAAGACGTCTTCCATCACCCAGTACTTCTTCGCTGAAAAGAACATCGTTGCCAAGCTTTGAGCTGCATGACCAGTAACGTAATTCATCGGCGGAATACTGCTCAAGCGCGATCAGAGGATCACCTGATACGCTGCCTTTGCTCTTTGACATCTTCTTACCGCTCGGATTGAGAGCATGCCCGCTCATCATAACGTCTTTCCATGGGATGTCATTGGAATGGAGGTGAGCCTTGGTGATGGTGTAGAATGCCCATGTGCGGATGATATCGTGCGCCTGGGGCCTCAGACCCATGGGTATAAGGCCTTCCCGCTCATTCTTCTCTCCCCATCTGGCATTTATCTGGGGTGTAAGGGAACTTGTTGCCCATGTATCCATGACATCCGACTCGGGTCTGAATAAAGTTGAACCGCAGCTCCGGCAGGGTTGTTGCGGACTGTCCTCAAGGGGGTCTACCGGGAGATCATCTTCCTTTGCGAAGAACGGTTCATCGCACTGTTCACAGTACCATATCGGGAATGGAACACCGTAGTAGCGCTGCCTGCTTATGCACCAATCCCACTTCAGATTTTCAACCCAGTGGTCGAAACGTACTTTGAAATGGGGTGGATACCAGTTGATCTTGTTACCGCACTCTACAAGCTCATTCTTCCTGTCCAGGATCCTGATGAACCACTGCATGTT
>JAIOSX010000242.1 GCA_021107345.1 Candidatus Aegiribacteria sp. | reverse complement strand
TGGAAAGATATCAGAAGGGATGTAACTCCATTTCTTGAAAGACCATTCGAGGCTGAGTTCTTAACCGAAGACAATATGCTGAACCTGCTGGAAAAATTCATTAGCCGATAGTCAGAAGAGACCTCCCTGAGATTAGCGTACTACTATAGATGTCCATACCCAAGAAGCCTGATCGATTAAAAGCTCATCCTCTCAAGTGAGAATGGTGCCCTTGATATTTATTCGCTGAGGATTGTCATCACAGACTTCCAGGAGCCTGCCGCAATGAACGCTTTAACTACTGTGTTTCCAGGAGTTGTTCATTTTCTTTACGTGCAATTCAAGATAATCAAGCGAAGATTCTCGCTATCCTGTACAATTACATACTAGATTAGTATGTTGTTAAGGATGGGAGAAAACATGAAAATAATACTACTATTTCTTATGGCTTTCACAGCTGTGTCCTTTTCAGCTGATAGGGTTGTTCTGTTCGAGTATTTCACCCAGACCGGTTGAGGCACTTGTTACAGCAGCTGGTCAGCTGTTAAGACAGCACTTAATCCCTTTGTTGCCTCGGGGGATCTTGCGCCCCTTTACATATTCTACAACGGCCCCGCGGCAAATAGCTTCAATTCATCACGGCTAAGTTTTTACTCTGTCGGTTATACACCGACGGTGAAGATCGACGGACTGGCTGCCGGTTATAATCCAACAACCTACGCTGCCTCGATCAACACAAGGCTTGCGGTACCAGCATATATTGATTTCGATATCAACTTCGTTGGTGATTCCTTGGGAGGTACCGTCTACATCAGTGTTACAGCAGAAGAAGAGCCTGCTGAATCCTACCCCGTCAAGATATGGTCTGTGATACTTGAGGATCATGAAATCGCTACCTCAAGCTGGGGCGGGTACAACGGACAGGAGATGATGTGGATACCGGTTGCGTTCCCTCTTGGTAACTACGGTCAGCTTCTGAATTTCACGGGTCCCTATCCCCAGACCATCAGTGTAGCCGGAGACTATGTGCTGAATCCGTCTGCGCACCCGTTCGATAATCTGAATGTGGCTACTTTCGTTCAATATGCTTCCGGGACAAAGGAAGTTCTCAATTCGAACTTTATGGATCTTCCTGAGGCTGCCACAGGTATAAACGGCGATGAAATAACCTTGCCGTCAGCGATAATGACTGTTGGTCCAAACCCGAGCAATGGAAACTTCTCGATAAACTGTCTGCTTCCCGTCGAAGAAACGGGAACAATTCAGGTGTTTGACATTTCGGGAAGAGTTGTTGAGAGTTTTCCAGCCGATGCAGTTGTGAGTACCTTCATTGAAGAAAGTGGAGTGTACTTCGTGCAGCTTACCACCACCAGCGGCAACATAATAATACACCAGCTGGCAGTAGTCCGCTGATAGACCTATGTCATTATAGGCGGTAGTCCCTGTTTGTTATATACCTGAGCGCATGTAATCAGTCGTAGGTTGAGAAAGCCTCGATTTCACTGCTGGTCATTCCGTAGGTTGGTACAAGAGATATTATGGCTACCGAGGGATCTCTGTTCAGAAGGTAGAAGGGTCTTTTGCTAAGTATAATGAGCCTGCTTATACCACAAATGGTTGAAAGCTCAAGTGTTGTTTTGGTAGATCTTATCCCCATCGAAGAGCCGCCAATATTCATCGCATCCCACATGTGGAGAACCAGTTCATCATTGGCGATGAACCAGTCGCCCATGTAAAGAGTACCCTCTTCGATGGATCTCATATAAGCATACTCACCGGTGTCCCAGAAGAAATAGCAGCTTTTGTATCCTTCTGAAAGGTCGGGTTCCGAATGCCAGAAACCGGAAAGGTTATCTGAGGTAATGGCAACGATTAAAACAAGAACAAACATTGCTTTTCTCCTCCCTGAATCAGATTAATTGATCTCCTTGATTCCAAAATGCTTGTCCAGGTAATAACCCAGACGTTCCCTTGCATCTTCTTCACACTTGCCGCAGGAGGTGCCTACCTTTGTCATCTCCTGAAGCTGATAGTAATTGCGCGCTCCCTCAAGTACGGCATGTTCGATCTCTTCCTCGGAAACGTCAAGACATTCGCAAACAATCCTTGACTCGGTATCATGGACCTTATCTTCCATGCCGTGGGTGTTGTAATAATTGTTGATGGCTTCCTGAAGAGCCTTATCTCCGAGTACGGAGCAGTGAACCTTGTTGTCCGGAAGCCCTCCGAGTTCCTCCATGATATCCACGTTTGAAATATTGTACACATCATCGAGTGTCATACCCTTAATCATCTCCGACAGTACCGATGTGCTTGCAATGGCGCTTGCGCAACCGAAGGTCTTCCATCTGCAGTCCGAGATACTGAGAGTTTCCGGGTCTATCTTCAAATAGAAGATCATCTCATCACCGCATTTTATGTTTCCGGTTTTACCTACGGCATCGTATTCAAAATCCTCATCATCGAACATGATGTTTCTCGGATTCATAAAGTGATCTTTGACCTTCTCCGAGTAAAGCCAGGAGTTCATCGTTCACCTCCGTAGACTGTAGACATTCTGCGCAGTTTTTTCACGATTCCCGGAAGAACGTCCAGAACGTAATCAACCTCTTCGCGGGTTGTTGATCTGCCCATACTCATGCGGAGAGAACCGTGGGTGAATTCAACAGGAAGATTCATCTCCAGAAGGACATGGGATGGATCGAGTGATCCTGATGCGCATGCCGAACCGGTTGAAACCTCCACCCCCTCATGGTCAAGGTAAAGGAGAAGTGACTCCCCCTCAATCCCTTCAAAGGAGACGTTAAGTGTAGAGTGAAGACAGTACTCCGGATCACTGTTGAAATGGATGTTCTCGATCCGGCTTTCTATTCCATCCCTCAGTATTGTGTTGAGTTCAGCCAGCCGTTCGGCCTCGGCCTCCATCTCTTCTGCCCGGAGTTCAACAGCTCTTCCAAGGCCTGCAATGCCGAGAGTGTTCTCCGTACCTGCCCTTCGCCCCATCTCCTGATGGCCGCCCCTGATCAGCGGGCAGAAAGGGGTACCCTTTCTTACGTACAGAGCCCCGATCCCCTTGGGCCGTAAATCTTGTGGGCGGAAATGGTCAGGAAGTCAACATCCAGCTCCCTGACATTCATGGGCAGCTTGCCCACTGCCTGTACGGCGTCTGTATGAAACAGGGCTCCCGAAGCATGGGCTATCTCCAGGGCTCTTTCAACATCCTGAATAGCGCCCGTTTCGTTATTCACCATCATAATGGATACAAGCGATGTATTCCCGGACACCGCCTGTTCAAGATCGTCCATTTTTACAAGACCTCTACTATCCACACCAACGCGCTTTACACTGGTTCCCCTGTTTTCAAGACATTTCGATGATTCGAGGATGCAGGGGTGCTCGATGGTTGATGTTACAAGGTTACTGTCAGAAGAGGGATGGATACTGCACCGGGCTCCGCTGCAGCTAACAATTGAAAATACAGTATTATTTGCCTCCGAGCCGCTCCCTGTGAACATTATTTCTTCCGGATCAGCGTTGATCAGGGCTGCAACCTTTTCCCGTGCAGTCTCAATAAGAATTCTGGAACGTCTGCCGTCTTCATGAAGACTGGAAGGATTCCCGAATATTGCAAGCGATTCTATTATTGCAGACTTAACTTCCGGGTGCAGAGGTGTCGTAGCGTTGTGATCAAAGTATATCCTGTGCATAACATCTCCCTGTGATGAAACCGGGTTTCAGTAATTCTCTAAATCTATATCTGCATTATGTTCCAGCATGTACTAAAATGCAACTGTATAATAAGAGCATACTGCAACCTGTAGTCATTGATTCAATAGTTTTAGTGATGCATACTTATTCAATTCCCGATGTTCTACATTGAGGAAATGAACCCGTTCCTGATGCTGAACTCTTGCATATATGATTAATGAAAGGACGTGCCTGTTTGAAAATAATGAGATTTGTTGTCATAGCAGCTGTTGTGATGATTTCCTTTGGTATACTTCAGGCTGATGAGGGGCCGGAATACGACTGTCATGGGGGAGTCATTACCATCGACGGCTGTTCGGATATTACCATAGACAATTGCACCGTAAGTGGATGCGGAGCAATGGGTTTTCGGATAATAGGTTCTGAAAGTATAAGAATCCAGCACTGCCTGATAGAAGATAACAGTTTCAGTGCTTTCTATCTTCGCTCATTCCACGATCTGGATATTGATCATTGTATCATCAGGAACAACGGACGTCTTATCTATTCCACCGGACAGGTTGATCAGACCGATCTGAAAATGAGAAACAACGAAATTTACAACGACAATTTGTACTATGATGACGGTGAGATCCCAGGCCTGCGGATTTAGCACCGGCACTCTTCTGACAGAGTAACAGGTTGTTCAGGTGAAGAAAAACGAACGGGGAATCATGCATCACAAATTCAGCTTCAGAGATAAACTGAGATATGCCTTTGACAGCATGATGTCGAAGGGGACATCAGGTTTGATCATATGGCTTGGAGTGCTTTCGATTATTCTGATAGTCGTCCTTTCAATTGTTGTTCTTGTTACAAAGACAACACCAGGTGATGAGGGTTTTATCGAGATGACATGGATGAGTCTTATGAGAACCCTCGATCCGGGTACAATGGGAGGGGATGAGGGAGGCGCCTTTTTCCTTCTTATCATGCTGTGCGTGACGCTGGGCGGAATTTTCATAATAAGCGCACTTATCGGTATTGTCACCACAAGCCTGGAAGCCAGGCTTGAATCACTGCGAAAAGGTAGATCCAGGGTAGTTGAACGGGGTCATACGATCGTTCTGGGATGGACAGAGCAGGTCTTCACAATAATATCCGAGCTGACCATAGCAAACGAGAATCAGAGGAGTCCATGCATAGCTATCATGGCTGATATGGACAAGGTTGAAATGGAAGATGAGATAAGAAGCAAGATATCCTCCACGAAAAATACCAGAATCGTTTGCAGGACCGGAAATCCCGCAGAACCCTCAGACCTGGAAATCATGAGTTTGGTTACTTCCAAGTCCATTATAATTCTCTCCCCGGAGGGCAATAATCCCGACCCTGAGGTTATAAAGATAATGCTGGCCATCATCAACAATCCCAGCTTGAAATCGGTGGATCTGAACATAGTAGCCCTTATCCGTGATCCTGAGAACGTGGAAGTGGCTCATATAGTAGGCAGGGACAAGGCGGAGATCGTCCTCGCCGGAGATATTGTGGCAAGGATGACTGCACAGACATGTCTGCAGTCAGGCCTTTCCATTGTCTACCAGGAGCTTCTCGATTACGGAGGGGATGAGATTTATTTCCATACTGAACGGGAACTCTTCGGGAAAACGTTCAGGGAAGCAATCTTCATGTACGATACAAGCAGCGTGATTGGAATCATATCCGCTAATGGGCAACCAGTACTGAATCCCCCGATGGACACAATTATCAGTAAAGGCGATAGGATCATTGCCGTCTCAGAAGATGACGATACTCTTATCCTGTCAGGAAGAGATAATCTGGAGATCGACAGAGAAGCCATTCGAAGAGATTTCAAAGAAATGAAGTCTCCCGGCAGAATCATCATGCTGGGCTGGAACTGGAGGGCACCCATAATAATCAGGGAACTGGACAATTACGTTCAACCAGGGTCGTTCATGAAGGTTGTGGCGGATGAAGCGATATGTAATTTCAAGGGAGAAGACCTTGACCTGGAAAACCTAGAGCTTGAGTACGCCACCGAAATTACAACCGACAGAAGGGTTCTTGAGGGTCTGAAAATCGAGGATTACGATCACATAATCATACTCTGTTATACCGATTCGATGGATGCACAGGAAGCGGATGCTGCAACCCTGATGACACTGCTTCATATAAGGGATATTACTGAAAAACGGGGCGGTGATTGTACCCTGGTAAGTGAAATGAAGGATATCCGCAACAGGAACCTTGCTGAGATCACAGGGGCTGACGATTACATTGTAAGCGATCAGATGCTTAGCCTTCTCCTTACACAGATTTCGGAGAACAGACATCTCAGCGGTGTCTTCTGGGACCTCTTCGATCCGGAGGGATCCGAGATATACCTCAAGCCTGTGGAGAGATATGTTCGTACAGATGTACCTGTGAATTTCTACACAGTTGCTGAAAGCGCGGCATCAAGAGGGGAGGTTGCCATAGGGTACAGGCTTTCCCGGCTGAAGGATGATGCAGATAGATTTTACGGTGTAGTAGTGAATCCTGTTAAGCACGAATTGATCAGCTTTGGTGAAGGCGATGCAATAATTACTCTTTCGGAGAATTGATTGGATGCATCATTATTGCTTTAAGGAGAAACAGTCATTATTTTAACCTACTGGATTTGTACATTACGTATGAATCTATTCCCTTATGAAAGGAGTTCTCTATGAAAGTATTTTTTATACTGCTAATGGTTATGGGCGCATGCTTTGCGCTCGACCCGGATGCAGGACCCCCATCACATGGAACCAGTAACCCCTTGGTGCCTGAAACTGATGCCTGGACTATTACTTTAACCAGTGTAAATGATGTAAGCATGTCGTGGGGCACATCTTTAAGAGGATGCGACTACGTCGATAATTATGGATTTCTGTTCGTGACGGATTATACCACGAATGAAATCTATATGGTTGATCCCTCTACGGGTATTGCTGTTGATACTCTTGCGTGTCCCGCTCAAGTCCCCCAGGTACTTGGTGTATGCCAGTACTCGCCTGGCACAGAGAATTTCGTCTGGATCAATGACTGGCAATATTGTATGGATGTCTACGAGTACAGCACTCTTTCAGGCTGGTCATTTGCCTTCGGTAATCCAGCAATTGCCGAACCACGGGGCATGGATATGGACCCCTCTCTGAATATCTGGGAGATCGATGCCAGCAGCCATATTCTGTATGTATTCGATACTTCGGGAAGTGTTTACCATAGCTGGACGCTTACAGAGCTTCCGTCAGACTATCCATGCGGCTGCAGCGTTTTCCCTCTTGGTTCGGATCTGGGTGTGGTAATTGGAGGATATGCATATCCTGATTTCTACTTCTACTGCTTCGATGGCAGTAACCTCGAATATATGGGATCAGCTCCGGTTCCACAGAGCATTGACAAGAGCTACGGAGTATCTTACAGCTACGATACCGACAGTTTCTACTGGGTATACACTGACCCCGGCACTAATTTCAATCTCTGCGAATTCACGGGCGAGTTCATTTCCACCGCCCTTGAACAGGATACCTGGGGAGCCATAAAGGCTGGATTTTAGATCAAGCTGAACGAATAAGTCAGGGGGCACTTTAAGTAGTGTCCCCTGATTCTATGTGTTCCGATCCTGTATACATTCAAGGAAACCAGCAGCCGTTTTTTTGGGGCGTTCTGTTTTATCCTTCGTTTCCTGTGATTGAATTCCAAATTTGATATACATGCTCCTAAGGATATTTGCTCCGGCAGGCATAATAATCCCTGAATGTATGCAGCGCAAATTCGTAAGCAGCAATAACATCATGTGAAAACTCTTCTACCGGGAGCCATGAACTTTTGACAGTATATCAGAAAGATATATATTTGCATAACACTGAATTCCTGTGAAAGGCGGTCATGTAATGAAAAGTTGTACTTTTGTACTGTTAATTGCTGCGGTTTTCTTCGTTTCTTCATCATCTGCACTGGAGAGTTCCGTTACGTTGGAAGAACTTTCTTCGGAACTCTTTGAATCCTATGAAATCCAACCAGGAGATTTTGTTCAGGAAGCGATAACATCCTATACGGATGGTGACTATGAGAAAGCAGCTGAATATTTTATTCTGGCCCTTAAGGCTGACCTGGACGAGAACCCCATAACTCTTTTCAACCTGGCATGCTGCTACGGGTTGATTGGTGAACCAGAACTTGCAGGGAAAGCCCTGCTGCAATCCGCTCTTGCGGGATTCGACAGATCCGAGCTTATAGAGACCGACACTGATTTCTCATCGGTAAGGGATGAAGAAGAATTCAATGCGTATGTAGAAGAGGCCATGGCTGTCATGGAAGAAGCCAGGGAACTTCAGAGCATGGAGGTGCTTGGCGAGAGGTTGTACATTGAATTCCCTTCAATGCAGACAGTAAGAGTTCACGTTCCGGATAACTATGATCCGCAGCAGGAATATGATCTCGTTCTGGCACTCCACGGCTACGGGGGTGATGTTTCGGAATTTGCATCAAGATGGACTGAATTCGATGATGGTTATTTCATATTTGCATCTCTCCAGGCACCCTACGCCTTCGAACAGAATGGCAGATCGGTATACAGCTGGACAGTCCACGGTTCGAGCGAGTGGGATGGGGGGGATATGCCCTCGGAACAGAAGCAGGAGATGTTCAGCAATTCCACCGAATTGTCTTCGGATATGATTATTGCATGCCTGGATAAACTTAAGACCACGTACAGAATCGACAGAGTTTACCTCCTCGGATTTAGCCAGGGGGGCATCATGGCGTACTGGACCGGTCTTGGGAATCCCTCTCTCTTTGCAGGTATTGCTACTTATAGCGGTGTGATAGATGAAGAACTGTATCAACAGGAAGTAATTGAATCTGCGACATTTCTTCCGATATTCATCGGCAGAGGCACACAGGAGGACGACAGAGCGATAAATTCGAGAAATTTCCTTATGGATGCCGGGTACGATGTTACATTCTTCGAGTACGAAGGTGGACATTTCATCCCTTCGGAGGGTCTCAGGGCTTTTGAGGAATGGATACAGGAGATTGATTACAAAGCAGTAATACCGGGGGGCATACTGTCAATTCAGTCCGAGCAGGCCGTCCCTGAGTCCGCCATTAGGAGGATCATCTCCCAGCCAGATGGAAAAGAACACGCTGGCGAAATCACTTCCTTCAATGGTGCCCATGAATATACCCTTTACTGAAACTTCAAGACCGGTGCCTGGAATGTAGGTGAACATCATTCTTTCACCATCCTTCAATTCAGTCATCCATGAACTCAGGGTTTCTATCCTGCTCTCATAAATAATTGCGTCATCTCCGCTGTTCTTTCTGAATCCTTCGGCCCATGCTCCGCCTATATCTCCGCCGCTAACGTCACGGACAAAATGGAGGATGAGACGTTTTGTCTCTTCCGACTCACAGATGGCATAACCGTCTGTACCAGGGTTTTCAAGATACAGTGCCGCAATGTAAACGTCCACCTTGAAGATGGTGGCTTCTCGTTTTCCGAGGCCGTTCAGAACCAGATCGACCCCGTCTACCGTTAATGCATCCGGATACTCAATACCGTTCATTTCCATTGCCTGTGCTGATATGGCGGATATTATCAAAATCATAGAAAGAAACGCAATTGGCGATCTCAGCTTCATAATTTCTCCCTGAATGAAGGGCTCCCGTGGACACTTATTTGGTTTCGGAAAATAACTCGCTTATGGCGTTTTGAAGCTGCGCCATTGTGTAAGGCTTTGAAAGAAACCTTGATCCTTCCAGGTGCCTGTCTATGTCTTTGTTGTTTTTCCCCTTGGTGTATCCACTGCAGAATATGAGTGGTATATCAGGCCGTATCTCACGAATCCTGTCGGCTGCTTCGTAACCACCCAGGACCGGCATTATCACATCAAGCACGACAAGGTCAACACTGTCGGGAGAATCGCTGATCAGTATAACAGCTTCTTCCCCGTTGGCTGCTGTGATTACTTCGTGCCCAGCCTCTGATAGAAATGCACTGGTCAGATTCCTTACATTATCATCATCTTCCGTGATAACTATGGTTTTGGATGTCTCCACAATGACTTCATGTTCAGGAAGCAGTTCTTCGACTATGGCATCCTTATCGACTACGGGGAAATAAATCAGGAATCTTGAGCCATTATCAATTTTGCTGCTGGCAATGATTATCCCGTCATGCTGTGTGACTATTCCGTAAACAGTCGACAGTCCGAGTCCTGTGCCATCCGTGATTCCCTTTGTGCTGTAGAAAGGCTCGAATATCCTGCTTATTGTTACTTTATCCATCCCACAGCCGGTATCTGATATGGATAACATCCCGTAATAGCCCTGCGCGGCCGAGGAGTGGGCTTTGCAGAATTCGTTGTCAAGAAAGACCCTTTTGGTCTTTACCACGATCTCACCGCCTCCGGGCATTGCGTCCCGGGCATTCAGAAAGATATTTACCAGTATCTGACCTATCAAGGCATGGTCACCGTTGATGTATATGGTTTCGCTGGATGGCAGGAATTCAAGTACGATATCCTCTCCTATTACCCTTTTCAGCATAGACAGATGTTCAGATATGACTTCGTTCAGATCCAGCATCCTGGTTACTATCAACTGGTTGCGACTGAATGTAAGAAGTTGTTTGACAAGCGAGCTTGCCCTCTCTCCGGCCTGTGAAACCTGCTGTAGCATTTCCTGAACAGGGCTGTCTTCTTCAAGTGATCCCTGAGCCAGTTCAGTATACCCGTTGATCACCTGCAAAATGTTGTTGAAATCGTGTGCGACACCTCCGGCAAGCTGTCCTACTGCCTCCATCTTCTGAACCTGCCGCAATTGTTCCTCTAGAGAATGTCTGTTGGATAGATCCCTCAGGATCGACATTTGAGCCTGTTCACCTTCGTATTGAACTGTCGAAACACTGATCTCAGCCGGGATTATATCGCCATCCTTCCTGAGAATCTCGATATCATACACTGATGGAGTATCCTTCCCGGCCATTCTGTCAGTCATATAATTCAGCACCAATGGTTTATAATCAGCTGATATGAAATCCAGAACGTTCGATCCATAGAACTCATCTTCTATGTAACCGGTTGTGCTCTTAGCTATGTTGTTGACGAAGACGATTATTCCATCTTTGTGTACTATTATGGCGTCATTGCTGTTTTCAACGATGGATTTGTACATTTCCTCACTTTTTGTAGAATCAGCCTGGCTTTCTTCGGATTTATCAATCACATGGCCTGAAACCAGAATACACATAACAATGCCATCTTCATCTGTAACAATCTTGTTGTACAGGGAAACCTGTTTCTTGGTTTCACCGTTGCAGAGTATCAGGTAATC
>JAIOSX010000348.1 GCA_021107345.1 Candidatus Aegiribacteria sp. | reverse complement strand
CCAAGGACGGATCATGCAGCGGCGTAATCAGCAACAACAGCGTGTACGGTCTGGACAGGCTTGGAATTTACGTTGTCAGCTGGAATAAAGCCACAAATAACATCAGTGTTTACGATAATCTTGTTTACAACTGCGATGGAGATGGATTCTCGGCTGCGGCAGAATCCGCAGGTGTTCTGTCCGATGTGCAGTTCTACAACAACCTTGCATATAACAACACCGGGAACGGTATTACTGTAGGAGCATGGGGAGAACCCGGCGTAAATCATCCAATCGATGGCATAACCATCATCAACAACACTTTTGTGGGTAATGGAGAGGCATCATGGGGCTGCGGTGTAAGTGTTGAGAATGCAGAAGCAGACAATATCGTAGTCCGGAACAACATCGTGTCAGGCAACACCACCTGCCAGTTCAACGCGGAGGCGTTCGGAACAGGATTCATTGCCGATAACAACCTTATAGATGGAGCCACTGACTACTACGGTGATGAGTATGTTGAGGGAGATCCTATGTTCACCAGCCCCGGAAGCAACAACTACCATATAGGGTCAGCATCACCTGCAATAGATGAGGGAAGCCAGGTGCTGGCTCCCGCCACTGACATGGACGGTCAGCCAAGACCATCTGGAAGCGGGTACGATATAGGCTGCTATGAATACCAGCAGTAAACAGATAGGCAACCTGCAGGTAACAGGTGGAGGATATTTTTAATGGAATTCTTTTGAAGGAAGGAATCAACAATATTCCTTGCAAATAATACCGTATTTGTGAAAAAGTCCTTGCAGAAAGTATTAGGTTATACGGCTCGCGGTTGCATGTGCCGCTCTACGCGGCTGGACGGTTGGCCAATTTACTATTAACGCAGAAACCTTGTTAAGAAAATCTTTCGACCTGTACAGTGTGAGTGATGGACCTTTAATTACCAGTGTTGAGACTACTCTTCCCGCTATAGCAAGATACTGGAGTTACAAAGTATCTGAATCGGGGATACTCGGGTGGGATCATAATCCCGCTGACTATACGAGAGTATATATTCTTGAGCTTGTAAAGAGAGATTGATTGCAGAAAGGCAAACCACATATGGACCTGTTTTCACTGCTGGATGAAATTCAGACAATTGCCCGGAATGGTCTGAATTACACTTCGAGCGTATATGACCGGGAACGATATGAGCTGCTTATGTGCCTGGCAACCCGTTCTTACGGTGAATTGCTGGACGTATCGGATGACATCATAAGAACACGATTCCTGAGAGAAACAGGTTACATCACGCCCAAGGTCGGATCAGACGCCGCCATATTCGATGCAAGTGGTAAAATCCTCCTGATGGACAGGTCTGATGGTTCTGGATGGTGCTTGCCTTGTGGTTGGGTGGAACCGAATGAGAAACCAGTTGAAGCGGTGATAAGAGAGGTTCGGGAAGAAACGGGATTAGAGATAGAAGTCAAGCAGTTGGTCGGTGTGTTCACTCGTAATGCAAATGCGAAGAATGGGCCACATACGATGATCGCAATTGTCCATTTGTGTGAGGTTAGTGGTGGAGAATTAACCCTGTCGCACGAAGGTTCAGCACTGCAATACCGGATAATTGACGAAGTACAGAACTGGCATGCCACTCACGAGAGATACGCTCGTGCGGCACGCGAAATGTGGGAATCAAACCATTTATTACCAGCCATATCTGATTAAGAAGAAATAGACGGCCGTTCTCCTTCGTGTACGATGAGTAAGGGAAAAATGAACAGATTATTTTATTTGAAGGACAGGTAGATGGATCCGCTTATGTTTTTGATAATACTGTTCTTTGTCGCATTCTTTTGCGAATACATTGATTCTTCTCTGGGAATGGGTTACGGAACAACCCTGACTCCACTTCTGCTTATACTTGGTTATGCTCCTTTGGTCATTATTCCGGCAATACTCATGTCGGAATTCATAATAGGCATCTTTGCTGCTTTCATGCACCACAAAATAGGAAATGTTAAATTCGATTTTCGAAATGATCCCAATCACAAACTCATTAAGAAGATGGGGAGGCTTGGTTATATACCACGGTCAAATGCATCAAAAATAGCACTGGTACTTGCTGCCTGCAGTCTTTTCGGGGCTGCAATCGCCGCTGTTGTGGCGATAAATATTCCCCCATTCTATCTTAAGCTGTTCATAGGTGTTATTGTTTTCTCCATGGGTTTCCTGATTCTGCTTAAAAGGAATGCCAGACATGATTTCTCATGGAAGAAAATTATCGGACTGGGCATACTGGCATCTTTCAACAAGGGGCTCTCGGGTGGAGGATACGGTCCTCTGGTTACATCCGGTCAAATTCTGTCCGGAGTAGACTCCAAGAGTTCTGTAGCGATAACATCACTGGCCGAGAGCTTTACCTGTCTTGTAGGAGTAAGTACTTTCCTGCTGCTGGGTAATACTGTCGATCTGAAAATCTTTCTGGTACTGCTTGCAGGTGCTGTCACGTCGGTTCCTTTTTCAACAAGAACCGTGAAAAGACTGAAAGTAAAAAACTTTACAACATTAGTTGGAATTGCAACTCTTGTTCTTGGGCTTTTCACTCTGTTCAAAGTTATATTTTAGGTTCCATTAAATTTCGATCCGATTCAACAAAGGAGATTTGTAAATGAAGAATGGTTTTGTCTTCCCGGCTCATGGCGGGTGTGGACTTATTAATAGAGTAGTCCCTCATATCGAGAGGAATCACTTTATTGATAAGGTTCGTGAGAACAAGGTTTACAGGATAAGCAATGCCGATTTATCCACATTTTACCGGATAGCTGACGGTATGCTGTCTCCGCTGGAAGGCCCTATGGATGAGACGGAGTTCTACCGGGTACTGGATGATGAAGTTATTGAAAGAAATAGCAAGTTGTACGCCTGGACAATTCCTCTGGCGTTTTCGATTTCCAGAGAAGAGAGCGATAAGTTCTCTGCAGGTGAAACTGTAGCGGTAATGAATGAACATGGTGCAATTGTAGGAGCTCTTGAAATATCGGATATCTATCCACTCGACAAGGCAAGATATAATAAGGCCGTTTACGGCTCTGACCGGAAAGATCACCCCGGTCCGCGAATTGTAAATGAGGATTCACGTGATTATCTGCTGGGAGGGAAGATCTGGGCAATAACTCCTGAACCTCATGCTGTATACAGCAAGTACATGCTTTCTCCTGAAGAGACACGGGCTTTGTTCAAAGAACGTAAATGGGAAAGAACGGTAGCTTTTCAAACCAGGAACCCTCTGCACCGGGCTCATGAATACACCATGGTTTATGCCATGGAGACTTTAACTGAGCAGGGGTTCTTCACAGGAGTGGTTCTCAACCCGCTAACAGGACAAACCAAGAAAGATGATGTTCCGGCAGATATCCGAATGAGGACTTATGAGATCCTGATCAATAATAAGCTTATAGGTCAGGGCGATAAGAATGATGAGTTCTGGCAGAAAACAGGATACGATCTCTGTGATAATGCTGTGCTGATAGGCATGGATATCAAGATGTTCTATGCAGGCCCTAAAGAAGCTATCATGCATGCTGTTTACCGGCAGAATCTCGGGTTTACCGATATCATTATAGGCAGGCGCCATGCTGACGCGCCTTTTGATGACGGCACACAGGTATGGGGAGATTTTGATGCCCAGCAAAAGTTTGACGAGTTAAACGGAGAACTGCTCATTCAGCCGGTCAAGGTTGGGTTCGCGGCCTACTACGAAGAGCTGGGTAAAGTTGATCTCATGATAAACCAGAAGGATAAAGGCTATACGGTTGTCAGTATCGCCGGTAAAGACCTGCGGAAAAAGCCTTTAAACGGAGAACCGATAGACGAACGGGTTATGAGAAAACCTGTAGCTGATATACTTTCTGATTTCTATCAGGCAAGAATTGAAAAAGCAAAAGCTGAAGAGAAGATCGCCAACCTTACCTGGCATGATCTTAAAATCACAAAACAGCATCGGGAAGAAGTTAACCGTCATAAAGCTGCTGTCATGTGGTTAACCGGACTATCCGGTTCGGGAAAGTCGACTATCGCTGTGGAACTTCAGAATCGGTTATTCAAGCGCGGGGTTAACGTGTATGTATTGGACGGGGATAATGTCCGCCATGGATTGAACAGGAACCTTGGCTTCTCCCCTCCGGATCGCAAGGAAAACATCCGTCGTATCGGAGAGGTGGCAAAACTCTTCGCTGATGCCGGAACTCTGGTTGTAACGTCTTTTATTTCTCCTTACGCTGAAGACCGGGATGTTGTACGCAACTCTCTTGAAAAAGGTGATTTCGTAGAAGTATTCGTAAAAACTTCTTTGGAGGAATGCGAACACCGGGATACAAAAGGGCTTTATAAAAAAGCTCGAGCCGGTGAAATAAAGGATTTTACAGGTATTTCGGCTCCCTATGAGGAACCTGATACTCCGGAAATAATCGTTAACACCGAAAAAGAGACCAAAGAGGAAAGCGCTGAGTACATTATTCAGTGGCTGGAGGATAAAGGCTACATCAGGAAGAAAGTGATCAGCTGATTCAGGTTTGCGCTTTCCATCGGCCCGAAATACCGGGAATGAATGGAATCCGTTATTTGAAATGGGTCATATCGATCCATGTTTTTGAAGGAGGAAAAATGTTCAGAATATTCGTTGGAGTTGTTGCAGTAAGTCTTATGTTCTTAATCGGATGCGGCGGAGGAGACCAGCCTCAGACGGATGATACGACAGGTGATGTCATATCAGAAGAAGCTGCCGATGAAGCGGTGGATGAAGAGATTATTGAGGAATCATCTCTTTACCCCGAGGGCAAGTTGGATCCTGCAACTGTAACACCGGATGTCGCCGTTGGTACCTGGGCACTGAACGAAGCCTATTTCGCATGGATCGGGAAGGAAGTTACTCTGGTTGCCTATCCCTACATCTGGTACGGTGAGGATGTTGTAGTAGAGGATGATCTTAGACTGGTTGCCGATCCTGAATCTACAGATGAGCTGGCCACAGCAAACTTCGATGAGCCCCTGAACCTGACTGTCATGCGCGGCGAGATCATAGCCGTGCGTGGAATAGTGGAGGATGGCTGGAACGGTCCTGAGCTTGCAGGTGCAGTCTTTGTAGATGCACCCGATGCCTTTGTGAGAGTCGAAACAAGCCCCTGGGCGTATGCCGGTGAACCTATTCCAGTTGATCAGTTCAACGAGATGTTCAATGTCTGGACGGGTAAGGAAGTTACAGTGGAAGGTCACTACCACTCCTCGACCACTTCCACCACAGATTACGGTGTAACCATAAGGATAGACCTGTCGCACCCTGAGGACACCTACACGAAACTCGTGGCATGTGAGATGCTGGAGCCTCTTTCTGATCTTTCTGATTCGCTGATAGTGGCAGAACGTTCCGGTGTTCAGATAAGAGGAACCGTCGGAGATCCGTTCTTCGACCAGGTAGGATTGGAAGGCTGCATTCTTCTTAACAGATAGCATTCTCCTTATTGAGTCCGCAACGCCGCAGGAGCGTCAAAGAACAAGCAGGACACATCAAGTTGATGCTTGACATGAAACCAGTACCGGATCAGGAAGATGAGACTGACAGATAATAAACAGTTTGTTTATGTATTTATTGCTTTAATAGTTATACTGGTTCTTAATACTCTGATCTATATGCCTTTCATCTCTGATGATGCGCTGATATCCATGCGCTATTCTCAGAGGCTGGCAAGTGGTGACGGATTGACATGGACAGAAGGCCCCAGAGTGGAAGGATACTCCAATCTTCTCTGGGTTCTTCTAACAGCAGCCGGTATATGTGTCGGGATTGATGGTGTTCTCACAGTTCGGCTGCTTGGAATTTTCTCCATGGCCGGTGTTGTTTTCAGCATACTCTACGCCTACAGAAGGAACAGCAATGAAGCATACATTGTTGTACTGCTGTTCGCTGTGCTGTCCGCGCCAATTGCAGTCTGGGCTATTGGAGGCCTTGAACAACCGCTTGTTGCCGTTCTGCTCGCACTCTCAATTCCTTTGATATGGCGTATTATTGATCACCGGAAACCGGGTGCCGGACTATTTCTGACCTCTTCCATCCCTCTTGCATTTCTGTGTATAACAAGACCGGACGGAGTTCTTTTTACTTTTGCCGCTGTTCTGGTACTGCTCTTCTCCGGTCATGGAAGAAAATCTTTTATTCTCGCCATACTTCCAGCTCTGTTTATTCTATTGCAGCTT
>JAIOSX010000089.1 GCA_021107345.1 Candidatus Aegiribacteria sp. | reverse complement strand
GGGTATCGGAACGGAGATACTCAGCAGACTGATTGCGAGATGCAGGAAGTTCGGGATTCGTGACATCCAATTGTTTGCCGCCGACAGCAAAGCACCATTCTACCATAAATGCGGGTTTGCATTGCGTCCGCACGATGCACCCGGTATGGAATTCAGAAGTGAAAAATGGCAGCATCTTCGAAATACATTCAATCGGAGTGCGGATGTGTACGATAGAATCCGCCCTGGATATCCGGCCGCGCTGATCGATGATGTGATCATCCTGTCCGGAATCCAGGAACATGGCCGAATTCTTGAGATCGGCTGCGCAACCGGCAAGGCAACTGAGCTCTTCGCTTCAACTGGTTTTACTATGGACTGTCTCGATATTGGAAGTGATCTGGCGGCTGTTGCGGCCGCTAAGTTCAGGGAATTCGATAATATCCGTATTATTGTAAGTTCTTTTGAAGACTGGAAACCAGACGGTCAGCTGTATGATCTGATTATTGCGGCAACTTCGTTTCACTGGGTGGATCCGGCGGTGGCATATACAAAAAGTGCCGCGCTTCTAAAACCCGCTGGAACTCTCGCCGTATTTTCAAATAAGCATGTTCAAAACACGGAGGGGTTCTTCGGTGCGGTACAAGACGTGTATAGTGACTCGGCACCTTCAATGATTAACACGACAGGGAACATAAAGGAAAACCTTCAAGCGCTTCCAGGTGAGGAACTCTTCGAGAAACCGATATTCCGCAGCTATCCCTGGTCGACGGAGTACAGTACAAGTCAGTACATCGATCTGCTCAGCACCTATTCAGACCATATCAACCTGCCTGACGCTGAACGGGATGCTCTTTTCACCGGTATTGCGAACCTGATCAACAGAGAATACGGCGGCTGTCTGCTGAAGCATTATGAAGCGGTTCTCACTCTTAGAAGGAAGAAGTAATAGCATGGCGATTGCGCTATTGAAACCGCTCCAAAACCGAAGGATACTCTGAATCCCATGATGGAATTATGCTTATCACTATTGAGCAGATAGCGGCACAGTTCGAATTATCAGCATAACCTGCTAAGGATGGTTTGTTATGAAGCCTAAAATGACCGTTATTCTAATTCTTGCGATCTTACTTCTTGTCATCGTTATTCAGAACTCAAATGCTGCGGATGTGCATCTTCTTTTCTGGAAGATAAGCATGTCCATGATAATCCTTATCTTCTTCGTTGCCCTTATCGGCTTTGCAATAGGATACCTTGTACATCATTTTCTCACGGAACGAAAAAGGAATAAGTAATGTTCCGCAAAAAGAAATACATGAAGTGCACTACAATCGGCAGCAGAATCAGATATTTCATTAACAATCTTCTGATCAGGAATCCCGCCTGGCAGATACTTGTTCTCTTCGCGATATCAGGGTTGATAATTGTTACCGGGATGGCTCTCGTGAAGGGTCTTACTTCCGACAGCTTCTGGTGGTCATTCACCAGGCTGCTCGATCAGGGAACCTTCATTAACGACAACGCTAACCCGCAGGTCGCAATGGTGGGGGTAATGGTCACTCTTGGCGGCATTCTTGTTCTCTCCCTTCTTATCGGTATTCTCTCCTCCAAGATCACCGAACAGCTTGAATCCTTGAAGAGAGGGAAATCCCCGGTCCTGGAGAATGACCACTACATCGTATGCGGCGATGGAGACAGGCTTTTCGAAGTTACGAGGGAACTCATGAAAGCACACGAGGAAGATTCCATTAAGGGCAAGATCGTGATCTTTTCGAACAGTTCCCGTGAGGAGATAGAAGAAATCCTTGTGCAGCGCTTAGGAAGAAAGAGTTCTCGGAGGGTCATCTGCCGTACCGGCAATACAACCGACATTGACTCTTTGCAGTTGCCCTGTTTTCAGAAATGCGCAGGTTTCGTGATCGTCGGTGATGATGACAGAGAAATACTTAAAACCCTGCTTGCTGTTAATTCCATAATCAAGAACAACCATCCTGTGGGAGTCTGTGAATTGCGTAACAGGGCAACAAGAAGGATAGCACAGATGGCTTACCGTGATATCCACTGGCTTCCTGTACGGGAGATAGTCATGCGGCTTGTCGTGCAGGTATGCAGGCAGCCCGGGTTGAGTGCGGTCTATAATGAAATACTTAGTTTCGATCGGAACGAATTCTACCTGAATGAATGCCCCGAGGTTGAGAACTGCACGTTCAGGGAGATAGCGAGCAGAATCCACGGAGGAGTCGCCATCGGCATACAGTCCGGTGAAAAGATGTGGATCAATCCTGAACCTGCCATGAAGCTGAACCCGAAGGACAGGCTTCTTCTGCTGGCGGAGAACTCCAGATCTTTTACTTTTGAAGATGAGCCTGTTTCAATCGGGAAATTTGAGAGATCGAGCGGGGATACATGCCGGAAGCCCCTTAACATGCTTATCTTCTCCGGAGGCAGTAAAAAATTCAACTTCATGCTTGGCCTTCTTGATGCCTACGCGATGGAAGGGGGCGGGATACTTGTTGCCGGGTCTCTGCCACAGGAAGAGGGAGAAGCCCTTCTCTCCGGAGTCAGAACAGCAAACTGTAACGTCGAGTATATGCAGACCGAAAGAACCGATCCCGACCGCCTTGAAGAACTCCATCCGGAAAATTATGACAGTATCATGGTGATCTCGGGGAAATCAGCGGGAATGTCAGATGAAGAAGCAGATTCCGAATGCATCATCACGCTCCTTATACTCAGGAATATCGCTGACCGGATTGGCGATTCATGGAATGCCACAGTGGTCTCCGAGATCAGGAACCCTAGGAACAGACACCTTGCTTCCGCTGCCGGGATAGATGATTTCGTCATATCCAACGAGGTATGCAGCATGATAATGGCTCAGCTGGTCCTTGAACCCGGCCTTGGCCGCGTGTACGAAGAAATATTCGACCCCTCCGGCTGTGAGATCCAGCTGAGATGCCCTTCCGCTTACAGTTCCCGATCGTTCGCACACCTCTCGGCAGAGGGACTGGAACGAGGGGAAATCGTTCTTGGATGGCTTACCGGAACAGGCTGCGGCGCAGAGGTTCTTCTTAACCCGGGAAAGCTGGATGAAATCCCAGATGACAGCGATACAAGGATAATAGCTATCGCGGAGCGGTAGTTGGTCTAATTCACAATATCGATAATTATTACCTTCGAATAATCATCCGGATTTGTATCGAAGGCAAGAATCCTGTTGTCGCCAAATACCATTCTCCAGTTACGCGCTTCCGCAGAAAGTGTTGTTGATACCGTGTAAAGATGACTGCCGCTGGTATCGTATACTTCGAATACGGGAGATGGACCCTCTCCCCTTCCGGTGGCAACCCATAATCTCTGCATCCCATCAAGAAACAGCCCGGTTATTGCATATCTCACTGGATTAGGTTCCCATCGATCAGACATCGCTCTTATATCACTATCTGTAAATCCAGGTGTATCTATCATATAGGACATGTGCTCGCTGGCAATTTCTTCGAGAGTTTTATTCATTCTTGTATAGGGTTCTGATATTTGAAACAGAGTATCACAATCGGTTGATAATCCCAGGATATGGTATTCATCAAGCGAAAATGGGGAGTAGAATACATTACCATCCGGATCAGTGCAGAATTCGACATAGGGAATGTCGACAGGTCCATCATTGTTAAACATGTTGTATTCTGAATAATAGACGATATCCGGTTCCGGGGAGTCGGACCAGTATCCTAATCGAGCTCCAATGTATACAGCATCATCATCCCTGTAATAGTGCAGCTGCACCGCAACTACAGAACTATCTCTCCCACTCTCGATCCAGACTGGAGTTTGGGGATTAAATCCGATTATTTCCCTTTTGTAGCACATCAGTGAATCAAAGAAAACTGCTTTATTGTGCATGTGATCAGTCACAGCAATATCGCCGTTTGACAGTATGGCTATTGAAGAAGGTTCGTTGAATTCACCGGGACCAATCCCGGTAATGCCCGTACTGAAGAGAAATTCTCCACCGGGGCTGAAGGTGGATATTCTGTTCCTGATTGGATCAAGCAGTACGATTCTTCCATCAGGCATGAATGCCGCATCGATAATCGCTCCGAATACGTAATTGGAATCTCCAATTTCTATTCCTATAGTATCTGCGATAACCAGCTCTATGGAGGATACTTCCCGATTCTCTTCCATAATTTCATCGGTTTTCTCGCCACATGATAATGACAATGAAATAATTGATGCGAGTAGGATACAAATTGCATACGGCTTACGTATTATCAAGTGTCTCCTTTATGTCCAGATAGAAACGTACCCGGCTATGCTATTTTCTGATGATCTTCCCCTCGGCCATTACCATTCTCGGGAAAGCTGCAAGGTCGAGTGGATGGCGGTCCCAAACCAGCAGGCTTGCTGTCTTCCCGGTCTTTATGGAGCCAAACTGATCGTCTATGCCCAGTATCTTCGCATTCTTGAACGTGATAAGTGAGATGGCCTCTTCAGGACTCATTCCAGCGATCAGGAAGAATTTGAGAGTGTCCCTCAATGCGGGTGCCCATATAACCGGATGATCGGTCATCAGACCGTAGAATGCCCTGGATTTCATAAGAAGCCCGGCGTTCTGGTAGTAGGCATGCTTCAGCTCAACCTTGTATCCCACTGAACCCATGGGTCCGTATACAACTGGAATACCGGCTTTTGCCAGCTCATTGAATATCTCTTTGTGGAACACATCTCCGGTATGATCAGCAGTAACCCTGATCCCGTATTTCTCTGCAAGCTCGATAAGGTAGAGAACATCATCTTCTTTGTGAACATGAACCTTGGCTGTCTTTTTACCATCAAGGAGTTCGATAATCGCCAGGTCGGCAGGAGTGAATTCCTGCACATATTCCAGGTCAATTGCTTTTCTCTGAAATTCCTGCTCTTTCTTTGACAGCTTTTTCTTTTCTGTGTCCTGGTGAAGTTTATGGAGGCTTCTCTCTTTCTCGAGTTCGGTTTTATCTCTCTTGTTCAGAACCTCGTCAAATTTCTGCTCGAGCAGGGCATAAACTCCCATCCTGGTACTGGGACGGTCACCCTTCCAGTCAGTTGTGGACCGAGGATTGTACCCCAGAGCCATCTTGTAGCCGTAGTCTTTTATGACTGCGTTCTTCCTGTTAGGCTCGAAATTCCTGATGATCTTCGCCTTACCTCCGAGAAGATTCCCACTCCCCGGGACTATGCAGCTGTATAGAACACCGAAATCCACAGCATCTTT
>JAIOSX010000130.1 GCA_021107345.1 Candidatus Aegiribacteria sp. | reverse complement strand
TGCTTCCCTGGATGAAATGTTCTCGTAGCCTTCATCGGGAGCAAGCGATGTACTCCAGGATACGGCAAGAATCCCCAGAAAAATGCGGAAAAATCCTGTAATGCAAATCAATACACAACCTCCAAAGCACCATAAACTGAATACTGATTCCTTAAATGTCAATATTGACTTTCAGCGCGAAAAAGATCAGATTTCATAATTGTTGATTAAACTGTTTGTTATCTGGTACTTTGAATGGAGGGTTAGATTTGACTAGATGGAATTTCAATCGAAAGACGATTCTTACCGCTGTTGCAATATCCGTTTTGCTTGCAGCCTGCAGTTCACCGGTGGTAACCGGTATGAAGGTACACATGCAGAACCAGGAATACGATGAGATCATACATCTTGCAGACAGCGTCATTGCCGAGGGAGATTCACTGAACGCGGAGATATGGTTCTGGAAAGCCAGAGCTCATACCGAGCGGTTACAATGGCTTGAGGCATCCGGATCATACATGAAAGCTTTTGAACTTGATGCAGAAGGAGAGCTTGCGATCAACGAATACTGGTTCGTGTTCTTTAACAGCGCTGGTAATACGATGAATGACGGTGATATAGGAACCGCAATCGAAATACTCAATATGGGTATACTGATAGCCCCCCAAAGGCCTGATTTTGAGCTTATGCTGGGTGATTATGAGCTTGGAGTTAACAATGATCTCCCTGCAGCCCTTGAGAATTTCCGGAATGCCGCACAGAAAGCGGAAGCATTGATGGCAAGCATTAAGGAGATAATCGATGATACGGATGATCCTTATTACCTTGATTACTACTCACAGAATCTGGTGAAGGCAAGAAACCTCTTAATCCAGGCCCTCTACAACTCTGGAAGTATCCTGACCATGATGGCCCTTGATGCCACAGAGGAAGATATGATGGAGTACCTCCAGCAGGCAAAGGATGTTTACAACAAGGCAATTGAGAATGATCCCACAAATGTTGATATGCTGGACGCACTTGCGGGAGCATATCTGCTTGAAGGTGACTATGAATCCGCCATCGGAATTTTCGATCAGGCTTTTACAAATATCGAGCTGGGTCTTGCAGAAGGCTGGCTCGAACAGCATGAAGCCGATGAGATCATGGCCAACATGCTGGTATCAAAGGGATATGCATATTTGGAAATGGAAAATTACGATCAGGCGATAATCGAGCTCAACAAGGCGAAAGATCTTATTGGCAGCGACTTTATCGTTCTTTCAACCCTTGCTCATGCTAACTTCGTAATGGAGAATTACGATGAAGCTCTTTCAATTCTTGATTCGGTCATATTGATCGAAGGTCTTACTCCCGATGAACTTGCGAACGCATACTATACAATTTACGCCTGTTACAACCGGAAGGAAATGGATTCCGAAGCTGCCGAGGCTCTCGAAACCGCCCTTGAATTCAATCCGAACAACGCTGATTACTGGCGCTACCTTGCCAGCACCTACAGTCGTCTTGGCCGGAGGAATGCTGCTATTAGCGCTATGGAGAGGGCAGAGGAGCTGGAATAAATTCGGAACGATACTGACGACAACAGGACGCACTGAAAGAACAGAGCGGGGAAGGGTATGTACCCTTCCCCGCTGACTTATAACAGTATTGTGATCACTTATTGATAATGATATTTACGAGAAGCTGATCCTTCTGAACCGAATCACCTGGTGATACATGAATATTACCGATGAGTCCTCTTTCTCCTGAACAGATTTCATTGTGCATTTTCATGGCATCAAGAAGGAGAAGGACAGCACCCGGTTCGATAATGTCACCTTCGGATACTTTAATATCTACTATGGTTCCGGGTATGAAAGCCCTTATCTCAGAGGGATCCGGTATACCCTTGTATGGTATTCTACTGAATTCCGGCACCTCTGTTACGTACTCTGTACCGTCTATGATGAGTTTATCCAGTTCTTTCTCCATGGTGTCCCGCCTTTACAGAGGAATGTTTCTGTGGGGACGGCCCGTTCTGGACTGTCCGGTCATAGAAAGTACCTTTATCAGGATATTTCTGGTTTCGCTGGACCTTATTATAGTGTCGATATATCCCTTTTTCGCAGCAACATAGGGATTGGCAAATTTCTCTTCATACTCCCTGATCCTTTCCTGCCTGTACGCTTCCGGTTCCTCAGCTGCAGCTATCTCTTTTCTGAAAACGATGTTGGCAGCCCCTTCAGGTCCCATTACAGCAATTTCTCCGCTTGGCCAGGAAGCAACGAATGTAGCTCCAAGGTGCCTGCTGCACATGGCTATATAAGCTCCGCCGTATGCCTTTCTCATGATAACTGTCATCTTGGGAACTGTAGCTTCACTGTATGCGTAGAGTATCTTCGCTCCATGCCTGATGACTCCAGCATGTTCCTGATCCGCTCCAGGAAGGTATCCGGGAGTATCCACCAATGTAAGTAGCGGGATATTGAAGCAATCACAGAATCTTATGAACCTTGCAGCCTTATCAGATGCATTTACATCAAGAACACCGGCCAGGATCCTGGGCTGATTCGCGATGATCCCTATTGGTCGTCCTGCAAGCCTTGCGAATCCTACAACCATATTTCTGGCATAGTGTTCGTGTACTTCAAGGAAATCGGATGCATCTACAATGCCCCGGATAATTTCCTTTACGCAATATGCCTGCTTGCGGTTATCGGGGATAACATCATCACCAAGAGGATGGTCTGGGGGGATTGGTTTACTGACGGGCGGGGATTCCTTTGAATTTGCCGGAAGGAAAGAAAGAAGTTTTTTGACAGTATTGAAGGCCTCATTTTCGCTCTTTGCGAAAAATTGGGCGTTACCGGTGATTGAGGCATGGGTCATTGCACCCCCAAGCTCCTCCTGGGTTATATCTTCTCCCAAAACCGTTTTAATGACCTGTGGTCCGGTTATGAACATGTTGGAAATCTTGTCTACTACGAATACGAAATCAGTAAGGGCAGGTGAATAGACCGCGCCGCCGGCGCAGGGGCCCAGAATAACAGAGATCTGAGGAACTACGCCGCTGAGCTTCGTGTTACGGTAAAATATCTCACCGTATCCGCAGAGGGATTCCACTCCTTCCTGAATTCTGGCTCCCCCCGAATCGTTTATCCCTATCAGGGGCATTCCGGCCTCCGCTGCTACATCCATTACCTTTACGATTTTCTTTGAATGGGCTCTTCCAAGGGATCCACCGGCTACTGTGAAGTCCTGTGCGAATACTGCAACAGATCTGTTATTTACCTTTCCGTAGCCGGTAATGACTCCGTCACCGGCCAGTTCCTTCCTGTCCATTCCGAAATCCTTAACGGAATGCTCTACGAAAAGGTCTATCTCGAGAAAGGTACCCTCATCGAGCAGCAGATTCTCCACACGTTCTCTGGCGGTGTTTTTCCCCTTATTTTTCTGTTTTTCAATGGCTTTATCACCGCCTCCCTTGAGCTTTCCCGAGAGTCGCGTCAGAAAGTCATTAACAGATTTCATTATTGACATCATTTATCTCCTCACGATTTTCATTTTTATCATAATAACATATATACTTCCTGCTGCGATTAGTCTTCTGTGAAGTATTCACCCCATTCGAAAATGGATTCAAATGCAACAGGCATAAGATAATTCAGTTGCATCAGCAAACGGTAGTCTTCCATAGCTTCTTCTATTGAACCGATCATCCAGAGGTATCTCGCCCTCTGAAACCTCGCATCATGGTAGACTTCGGAGATATCAAGGCTTTCCGAAAAGAAATCAACAGCCTGTTCCGGATTGCCGGTGATTCCGGCAATATTACCCCTTATCAGGAGTGTATATGGAGTTCTGTTGAGTGACAATGCCGTGTCACCCCACATTACAGCAAGGGAATCCATACCGGCGATGGCCGCAAGGCCTCCTGAGACGGCAAACGCCCATGGTGAAAGATCTTCCGATCTGTTCAGTACCGCAATAACAGAATCCATGGATCTGTCCCGCATTCCGCAGACGAACAGTGCAGAGGCTTCCACTATGATTTCTTCTCCCTCTGTCAGATCTCCAGTCAGGTATCTGTTCCATACGCGGGGATGTATCATCAAAGGAGGTATACACCGATCTGAAGGTGGTTCACCCGCAAGCAGAGCAAGGCATTCCAGGAGAACTTCATCTCTCGTTAGCCGGGCTGCTTCAATGGCCTCATCAAATCTACCTTCTCTTGCATCTGCCCACGACTGTATGATGCTCAATCTGGGATCATCGATACACGGATCTTCGCCCCGCAAAGCTGAAAGAAGTGCGAATTCCAGGCTGTCATTCTCGAATATGAAGGGCAGAGTATCCAAATTTGTCAGGGAGCCATTACTTAGAAGAAGCGACGTGGCTGTGATTATCGAAGGCTGGAAGTTCATCGGAGGCGATGATGCCAGCAGCAGCTGATTTTTCCAGTATTCCGGTACGAGATAGAAGGGTGTACCGAGAAAAATATTTGGGGACAGCGGATCGATATCCGGAAAACTGTGCCACTGGAATCCGATCGATTCAAGGTACGATATCCTGCCGTATACAACTGTGATATTGTCCCAGTATATCGGGCACCACAGAGGACTTGCGGAGAGCGTGTATGCAGATGATACATCGGTTTTCGGCCAGTCGTATATAGCCAGATTGATTCCGTGAGAATCGAGTATACTCATGACCCTGTGCGTATCTTCAATTGGTGCGAATGCCAGAATAAGATATTCCGCCCACAGCCTTTCAGGGAACAGGTGGCAGCGACCATCCATATAAAGAAAAAGCCTTTCCCCGAGAGCGTATTCCAGGTATCCTGATATTTCGTTCGTATTGAATACCCTTGTTTCCAGAAGCTCATCATTATCATCAAGGAATTCGGACAGCTGTCTTGGATAGATGGACCAGTCCACCCCAAGTCCAATCTGCCTGGGAGGGCCGAATTCCCTTGGTACTCCTATAATGAATGGAACAGCAGCAGTTGCCGCAAGCATGGCTGCAGAGAGGCTGAAAGGAATTCTCTTCAGGAGGGGGGCCGTCCAGGCCACAGCTGCGAGGGCAAGCATATCGATGTTCCTGCTTGAAAGAAGGGTAGCTATGGAAAGAACCCCGAGGGCTGCAATATGCGCCGCCCCAATCTTTTTTCTTCTGATTATCACCATGGTCCATGTCGCGACGAGTATCAGCACAAGAAGAATAGCGGTGGTTGATACTCTCTGGCCTGGTTGATACATTGAATGGAATGGGCTCCACCATTCCCTTATCGTCTGCCTGAACAGAGGTCTGAAGAAAATATCAGTGATGTATGTAATAGATTTAAAACCATTTGGGTGTATGCCACAACTCAGCACCGCGATACAAAGAACTCCCCCTTTGCGAAGTACAGCCCTCCAATTCCTCGAAAGCAGGTTCTCCAGAACAGGAATACCCAGAAGGAAATAGCCCATGACGAATCCTGAGTGAGCATTTGTCCACAGTATCTGAAGGGGGATGAAGATCGCAAGGGATTTCAGGAAGCCGCCTGTCCCCCTGGCCAGAAGATAGAGGTAGAGGCTGAAAAAGAAGATGTATGCAATGTGGGGCCGGACTATCCACCTGCCGTGACTCAGGGTGAACCACAGCAACCCCGAGAATACCACAGCCTGAACGCTGGCTCCCCTTTTCCTTGCTGCAAGGCACACGAACAGTACGGAGAATACCATTATCAGGGTTTTGAATATCACAGGACCGACCTCACCGCCGGTCCGCCAGGAAACTGCGAAGAATACTTCCGTCAGCCATTCATGCTGAAGCCAGACATTCCCCCTGCAGGTCCAGGTGAACGGATCGGAGGTGCGTATCTCTCCGGTTTCAATGATATCCTCTCCATTTCGGAGATGCCAGAAGAAATTGCCGTTATGAACCGGAGTGAGACAGTAGAGTGCGCAGACCGCGAGGAATCCGGCAAGAAGAAAGGAATATCTTATCCCTGTTCCAGAAACAGATTCAGTATTTTTCAAGTATATCCCTTATCCTTTCTTCAGCAATTCTGTTCTCAACATAGTTCAGCGCTTTCTCTTCGCAGATAATTCTTTCGCTTTCATCCGCAGTCTGTATTGCCCTTCTTGCCCATAATTCAGCAATCTCATCAGACGCGAATATATCATGAACATCTCCTTCATAGCGATATATGTCATATATCGCCCAGTTAACTGTTTCATCGCCTGCTGAGAACAGCAGCCCGTTTAGATCCACCTCATCATGGTCCCACCCCCGGGTTGCGTAAACCCGTCTACCAAGGATACTGCCAGGAAGTTCAGCCGGTGGTGGGATACGGAAAAAGCATCTGTAGATATCCATCGGCAATATATCAGGTCTTCTATCCTCAACCTCCAGTAGATATGCGGTATGGAATGTATTCATGCCTACCGATATGAAGACTGCTTCAGAACCGGCTCCTCTTATAAAATCACGAGCAATCACCGATGCTGCCGTATCGTTCCTCCTGGAAGCATGGGATATGCCTGACAGTATTGATATCAGCAGAAGAACCCATGCTGCGGTTCTTTCGATCTTTCCGCCGAGCAGCATCCTGTCCAGTCCAAGGGATGCCCAGATGGAGAGAGGGACCAGGAATATCCAGAGCAAGCTTGCGGTATCCGGAATTGCGTAGGCAGACAGGAAAACCAGCCCGGCGGCCGTTGTGAGGAAAAGCCCCCAGGACCATTTCCTGGAATATAGAACCAGAATTCCGATTACCGCGAGCGATAGTGATCCCGTGCTTCTGCAAAGGGCTTCTAATCCTCGAAGAGTGGGCAGTGTCAGCCTTGAGCCGTACAATGTAAGGTAATTCCACAGGAGGGAAGCGTTTGCCGGATGCGAATAATGGCATACAGCCTGGAATGTTGATCTTATGGGAATGAACATCCAGAGTGACAGGGGTATTATACCGAAGAGTACCCATTTCTGCCTGAATCTTCCGGACATGGCAGATGGCATAAACAAAACCGATACAGGATGACCCGCGAAGAGTGAAAGTGAAAAGAAATAAGGACCGGATGGTGAATTCCTGAGCGCAAGCGCAGTCAATATAAGGAGAATCGCGAATCCGTGAACTTCAACGATGTTAAGCTGTCCCATGATGGGGCCAAGAGTGAAGAGGAGAAGTGAGCCTGCTATCGCTCCGGCCCTTCCGCATCTGAAACTTCTTATGGCGGCATAGGCAGCGATTACACCGGCTCCAGCGAAAATAGCGGAGGCAATCCGAAAAAAGGAGTAATCAGCATTCGCACAAGGAACAATAACGGAGAACAGTCTCAGTATGAAAATGAACAGAGGATACCCCGGAGGATGGGGAAGTTCCAGGTTTCCTCCACAGAGCGCGAACTCTGAACCGTCGATGAAATCAAAATCTGCCGAGCCTGTGAACCAGGCTGTGCAACCTACAGCAGCAGCCGAGATTAGAATGAAATATGCGTATCGTCTGTACACTGTGCTATTCTGATTGAGCGGTATCCGCTCTGGTGGTTGACAGTTCCCCGGATGATTCGGAGAGGAGTTGGCTGAAGAAATCATCCTCCGGATAAAGCTGTGAACCGTAAAAGGCATATATCCTGACCCTGCTGCTGTCTCCGGCTTCGACGGCTGCCAGGCACGCTATCCGAAGCAGAGCAGAATCCGGTTCCCTGGATGCGGCAACAGCCCTTTCAGCGTATTCCATCGCTTCCTCAGCACGGTCAGCACGCAGATACCAGACAGCTGCGGTTCTGAGGATCGAAGGTGAAGCCGGGTTTAAAGTTAGGCATATGTCAAGAAGATCTTCCCGGTCGGGTGTTCCGCCTGCGGTTACAGGCGCCATGAGTCGCGAAGACATGAGATCAGTGGAACCTGGATATTTTTCGATACCTTCGGAGTAAAGGGAATCGTAGTTACCGTTTTCCAGGGCTGTTACATTGATTGCCCAGGCGTAGTGGTTCGTCTGGGCATCGGGATGACTAACAGCTGCCCTGGCCCAGGAAGCTGCCCTTTCAATATCCCCGTTCATTGAACAGGCTGCTGAAAAGGCGTGAAACAGCTGAGGTGATGGACCGTTCAGCTCAAGCGCCCTCTGCAGGAATAATGTATCGGTATCCCTGGTTGCTCTGGCCACTATTATTCCAGCGATATCCATCTGTTCAAGGAATTCGGGGTTCGACAGCAAATCCAACATAAGATATTCGAATTCCTCCGTCATGCCCTGTGAAAATGCCAGATTAAGTCCGGTCTTGTAAGCATCAGGCGAATCAAAGCCCTCAATTACGGCAATCTCGTATGACCACCTGGCTCTGTTCATGTCCCCGTCATCCAGTTCCGCTTTCGCGAGATTAAGCATATCACCGCCGCAGGCTGCTGCAGCGGTTGCGATAGGGAGAGAATAATCCAGTCTTCCGTTTCTGTTCACAGCATCGACCAGCCAGGTGTAATATTCAAGCTTTGATGTGGTTCTATCCGGTGAAAAAAGAGTTACTGAGATCACCGCCAGCACCCCGGCAATTGTTCCAGGGATGGTTTTCCGGGCCATCAGTGCAAGCATGCAGAGAACCAGCACAGGAATCACCTGGATTCCCCATGAGAAACCCGCGGGACTGGACGCGAGAAGGAACAGAGCAGGCGCGGAAAGGGTTCTTGATATCCAGCCGGGTCCCGGAAGCAGTGTAACTGAAATAGCCATCAGAGCGAAGACGGCTGTGTGCCAGCCTACCGCGAATGAAGCGGAAACTGCGATTATCCACATTACCGTCCGTACTCTTCCTTCTGCCAACCGCGAATAAAGAATGAGAAGTGCCGCAAGAAGAGCTCCGGCAACTGATACTGCATCGGCAAATGTCATTACTCCTGATGCGGCAATAAACACGCTGAGAGCTCCGGCCAGGGGAGCTGCAGCTTCCCAGAAGGAATGTCTTACAGAAGCCGCTAACTTTCTCCAGGTGTTGTTGCTAAGGGTTTTGTAGAAGAATGCCAGGATGAGTGTAACCGGCAGAAGATCAATAAGGTAAATTGTATAGTGGATCGAGCCGGTGAGATGCGGAGCCGTGACCGCATGCCACTGGAAGTATTCCTGAACAGTTGAGGCGTAGGGAAAATGGTTGACAGTCAGCAGGTACACAAGACTTGGCCACGTGAAGAATATCAGGAATACCGGTGCGAAAACAACCGTTGTAGCGACACCCTTCAGAATTCTTCTATCCTTTGCCATGGCCCATGTGAATACTCCGGCAAGAACACACCCTATGGCGGCTTCTATCCTGATGCCTGCGGTTGTTCCGGTCAGTTCCACCGCGGGATTGAAAAAATTCAAAAGGAAGAACAATGCGTTGCTTCTGTTCAAAGGGAAATAACCGATAGCGGATGATGTTCCGAAGAACAGATCCAGAAGGGGGGGAAGTAGCGTCAGTGTCCATGCGAAGATCATCAGGCGCAGTAGCTTCCGCAGAGGATATCCCGAGAAGAGGTGCATCAATACGGTAAGTCCAAGCATCGGAAAAACGTACGCTATGGGAAAGTGAAAGATGAACGCTGGGGCGGGGAAAAGCAGCCCTGCCGAAACAGATTCAAGAAGATTTCTCACAATCACTGTAGTGGTAAACAGCGCAATAAGCTGAGTATCCGAGGCTTTGATATCAGAAATTCTGTCTATTGTTCGAACGATAAGATTCCTTCTCATTGATGACTCCAGATATCATCGGTATCTTCAAGAATGGAAAGGGCGGGAATGTTATCCGGCAGGTCATCCACCCATTCAAGCCCCGCAAGCAGCCTGATAGTGGAAAAGAGGCCGGATTCGGTCAATCCGTATGGGGTACTTCCATTTATCCCTTTTCCCGCAAAGGCGCACCATCCCCTTACACTGCGGTCTTCAGGAAAGCAGAACAGTACAACCATGAATCGAGACAGAATATCCGGTGCTGTCCAGTACTCAGCTATCTGCAGTACTGAAGATGCATCTGGAATTCTGAAATCCATGAGGATAAAATCAGGTTTGTACATATCGAGCAATTGCAGGAGAATATCCTGACGGCTGGTATTATCCAACCATGCGGAACACGATGCTTTATCAAGGAGTTCCTCTGGAAGAGTTTTAACACTGCCGCTGCTGTCTATCCATATCTGGATGTGGTCATTGCTTATTGGATAATTAAGACAGCTGTCACTTACCAGAGCAAGAAGCATATCGTTTTCAAGAGCTTCATGGACCAGCCGGCTGTTTTCCGGTATGACCGCGATATTGTCCTGAAAAAGCACTGCAGCCGACACATTGTCCCGCCCATCTGAGATGCCCCAGGGCAGACTGGAGGATACTGCGGTTTTACTGAACTGAATGATGATAATAGGAGAATAATCCAAATCGCTGTTATCATACGGTTCAAC
Source organism: Candidatus Aegiribacteria sp. (assembly GCA_021107345.1). The sequence continues at coordinate 1,071 of JAIOSX010000130.1, read as the reverse complement.
ATTTCTCCCGCATCCTGTGAGAATGAGCAGAAGTATCAGTGCGAAATATCGTATCAAGGTTACCTCCGGGACTATTTTTATGCCTGCAGCCGTGAATATAGCCAAACGTTCTTTACAGGTAAAAAAGCAGGGACCCTGAAAATGGATCCCTGCTTTTTTTATACCAGGTCAATGGTTATCTGGTGAGAACCACTTTCTGTCCGGAGATCTGGTCGTTTGCGAAGACCATGATGAAGTATGTTCCGTTTGACAGGTCCGATCCTTCGAACTGTACCGAGTGGGAACCTGCCTGCATCTCTTCGTCGAGAAGAGTTGTGGCCATTCTGCCGCTCATATCGTATACACAGATCCTGGCGTTTCCGCTGGAAGGAAGGTTGAATGTTACATAGTCGCCGGTCTGGATCGGATTGGATGAAACATTCAGGCTGAGAAGGTCGGTGGTTGAAGGGGATCCTTCTATTCCTGTCAGGCATGTAAGGTCGAAAGTGTATGTGTGATCAAGAGGAGAATTGGACAGGAATGTAGGGAAGAATATGGCATAATCCCATCCGTTGGCGTCCACTGAAACGGTTATATCCCCGGATGGGGTGTAGCATTCGTACCAGTTGAAGTGGAAACTTTCGCCTTCATCCTGCATTATGACGCCCAGACTCCATTCGAAGTTATCACGACCGTTGAAATCCATTTGGATCCACTCGTCCTGGTAACTGCTCAGGTCGAGTCGTATCCAGTGGATACCGTATTGGTCAGTCTCGTAAGTGGTCTGGTCGCCGCTGAAGGGCAGAGTTGTGGCGATATGCCATGGAAGTACCCTGGGACCGGGTGTCCATAGAGAAGATTCCTCGTTGTACATACCGAGGCCGGTGAACCAGTTATCTGCGGTGAACCATCTCCAGCAGCCATAATCCATGAAGAACGATTCGAAATCGGTTCCGTGAGCTGCGAACATTTCTTCGTGGGCCTCGATCATGTAGTTTCCGCTTACTGCAGAGCAGTTTTCCCAGATTTCACGGACGGCTTCGTAGTTCCATCTGTTCCACATCATCCATGGCCAGGTGAAACCACCGTACC